>JAILIC010000164.1 GCA_024695475.1 Treponema sp. | reverse complement strand
CAATATCAGACTCATCGTACTCATCAGAAATATTTAAAGAATTAATCTCATCTATTCGTTCTTTTGTTAAACTATAAAAGTAATTTTTTAGAGCATCTCTACTAAAATCTGGCGATAAAGTTTTTCCTCTACACACAGACTTTTTAGGAAACGGCTTTAAAGTATATTTTTTATATTCTTTCTCAAAAAGCTCAAACTTATTATGCTTACCAGAATCAATATATTTCACACCATAATCTGATAACTTTTCAACGAAATCATCATAAGAAACAGAATGTTCTTTTGCTTCTTGAATTTTTGATTTTAAATGCTCTTTCCAAACATATTTATAATCCTTCTGCTCAACTTTTAATTTTGCAATTTTATCTTGATTAGGATGATCAGAAAACACTTCTTCATCTATAACATTTTGCAACTCCATAAAGCGTTTTGCTTTTTCAGAAAATACTCGCTCAAATTGCGAATATGTTATTGGATCATGGTTTCGACCATAATCATATTTTATGTCGTTTTCTTTAAATTTTTTCTTAAAAAAATCTGTTGCTGTTTTTCTGAAAAATGTTCTTGAACGTTCCTGCTCGGTAAATCCTTTTGAATCCAAAATATCACAGTCGGATATCATAGCATGACAATGAATAAGATGAGATTTTCCATCAATTTGTGTAGCAATTAACATCTGCCTATTTGGAAAAGTTTCTTTGAAATATTCTGTCGAATTTTCATGAGCAAATTGAATATCTTCTGAACGATTTGCATTCAATTCTCTATCTGAAAAAGATATAATAAAATGTCTCATTTGAACTTGATGCTCATCGGATGCTCTATTCCAAAAATATTGAAACTGTTTTTCAAAAGAAACGCCTTCAACCATATTCACATATGACAGATATTGATTCCTTGGACCCTCTCCATAATGAGCAGCTTCTTTTAAAATATAATTCAATCCAGCTGCTCCATTTTTTATTCGTTTCGGAGTAGGTGTAACCATATTTTTCACCCCAATTCTATTTAATCATTTTCCATAAAACTTTACCGAGTTCCTCGGACGATTTATGCAGGTTTACAGTTAACATTTTTATTTCGTTAACATCCATAAAAGTACTCTTAATTTCTTCATCAGTTAACTGAACAAAAGATGACGTTTTTCTTGAACTAATTTCCCCTGAAAGCATCTCATTATATTCATCTTTTAACCTCTGAATTAGCACTGGGTCTTCGCCAGCTTTTATTGCATCTTCAATGCGATATTTTTTAAGTTGCAATTCTGCTCTCGAAACCCGCTTTGCGGGAATAATATATGTTTTTTCTTTTGCAATATTCGAGTTCTTTGCTATCTGATTTAAATTTGTACAATAACCTATTAAATCCCTCTCTATCTTTTGAATACCGTTCGCAATTTCCAAAGTTTGCTTCAATAATTCACGTTCCGATTTTTCATTTGTGAACACCAATTTATTTTCAAGTTCTGAAACACCGTTATTAAAAAAAATATTCACAAGTTTGCTCATAGATTTCATTTTAAATTCATCTTTTAAAAGCTTTAATCTATTACGCATTTTTTCAGTTGTTCTTACACGAACTTCAACTAAATTTGTCATAAATAAAACCCTCATTTTTGCTTCGCATTTAAAAAGATGGCAAACCATCATTTTTATTTTCCCTTTTAAAACCAATTACAGAATTGTCACATAAGCCACTACGTTGATTCTTATTGGTTTATGCTTACGCTAAAAATACGAATGGGGAAAACAAAAAACTTAGCAAGTATCCCCCTCTTTCCACACTTCGCTAGTTTTCAACTCTTTGGTTGAAATACATTGCTTCGGTTTCAATCGGGGATACTTGCGAGGGAAAAACATTTTCCCCTCGACCCCTTTTTATATCTTAATATTCTTAACTTTCGTCTCATCCTAATAAATAGAATTACTATAAGAACTCATCGATTTGTCAGACGAAACATACGAAGAATTATCTGTCACATTCGTTCCATAATCTTCATTCGTATTATTCATATCTGAAGAATAATCTACTGCAGAATGTGAAGTATCAACCTCTGCGTTTTGCGATTCATTTTGATATGTCTGCTCATAATATTCTTGAGGATTTTGCTTTACTGTTTCAACACCTTTTACCTTTACAAGAAACATCAAAACTTGAGCGACTGCATCATCAGCTTTTTCTTCAGATAACGAGCCATAAACATCTGCTATTGCTGCTAAAACATCATCTGTTTTTGTCTCAATTTTATTTAAAATTCGTAACGCTTTCTTTCCATTTTCAATGTTTTCAAGATCACGTTTTGTAAGCTTCGCCTGAGCTTTCTCACCTTTCTTAACAATAGCTCTCATCTGATCTAATTTTGATTTACCCATAATATAAAACCTCTCTTTCTTAAATCTGTTTGCTATTCATCAAATACTTTAAAAATGCTTCTTTTATAATTAATTTTTTCTTACCGTTATATAAAACAAAATCACAATCTGGTTGATGCACAAGATAATCTATCTTTGCAGGTCCAATATTGAAAAAATCGGCAGCCTCACCTATTGTTAAAAACGGTTTATCTTTGATATCACAATTAGCTCTCTTATATGCCATTTTTAT
>JAILIC010000158.1 GCA_024695475.1 Treponema sp. | reverse complement strand
TCAAAGTTTTACCGATTGTAAGAACTTCTTCCTTCTGACCTTCCTTGTTGCTAAGAGAAATAAGAACCTTCTTGCTTTCTACAAAGCTCAGGAAGCTTCGGGCGCTGAATTGCCACACGCTCCTGCTGCATGGGAAAACAAGAAGGTACTTATTTCTTTGAGCAACAAGGAAAGCCAGAAGGAAGAAGTTCTTACAATCGGTAAAACTTTGAAGGATTTGGGCTTTACTCTGGTTGGAACTCAGGGAACAGCAGACTTCTACAATGCAAACGGTATCAAGTGCGATGTAGTAAACAAAATTGGTGCCGGCCGCCCAGATGTTGTAGATATGATTATGAACAAGGAAGTTTGCCTTGTAATCAACACACCAAAAGCAAAACGCAACTACGCTGAAGACCGTAAGACAATCCGTAAGGTTTGTTTGAAGTATAAGGTAAGCTACATTACTACACTTGCCGGAGCACTTGCAGCTGTTAAGGGTATTGAAGCTGTTAAGAATGGTAACGGTGGAGAAGGCGGAGTTAAATCTCTGCAAGAGTATCACAGCTTGATAAAATAAAAAACAAAAATTGTCATCCTCGGGCTCCGGGGATCTTTACAAAGCCTGTCGTTTTCGGCAGGCTTTTTTAATCTTCAAATTCTTTATGAATTGTTTCTGTAATTGCTGAAATTAGTTTTGATTCAAGTATATATCTTGAAAAATTATCTGATTTTGTTATGTTATCTATGCTTTTTGGTTCAAAAAGAATCTTGTATTCAACTCCAAGTGCTGAGGCAAGTTTCTCAACTATATCAAGAGATGGAGTTCTCTTACCAATTTCAATCTGAGTAATATAAGGTGCAGAAACTCCTGTTTTTTCAGCAAGCTGCTCCTGACTCCATCCAAGTTTTTTACGAAGAATTTTTATATTTTTACTAAGGATAGTCTCGATAGGAAATTCATTCATTACATAAAAATTATAGCTAAAAGTTACTATTGACTATAAGCTCATTGTTAGTTACCTTAATAACTGTATGTTATGTAAATTAATTACATAGAGTAACATGAAAATACGGAGATTTATTTATGGCTAAAGAAATTGTAAACATTGAAGGTCTTGATGCAGCAAAAGCAATGAATCTTTTAGGTAATGGATTCCAATATTCACTTGAAATTGATACAAAAGGAAGACTTGTTGTTTTTGGAGATTTTGTAAAAATTTTTTTGAAATTTAATAATACAGGAAATTCCACTGTAATAAAATTTAATGGTTCTCGTTGGGTACGTGGTGGTATTATTGCTAAAATATTGTTTATTCCATTTTATTGGATATATGCAAATATAAAGGCTTCAGAAGAACATAAGTCGTTATTAAAAGCTGTAGCAACTTCTCTTCGTAATCCAAAACAAGAATCATCACCAAATGACATCTCAGCAAAACTATCAAAGTTAAAAGAAATGAAAGAACAGGGGATTATCTCTGAAGAAGAATTCTATACAAAGAAAGCAGAACTTATTGAACAATTATAATAATTGATTTGTAGGGCTCTGAATAAGAGCCTTATTTTTTAGGATAAAACTATGGAAAATAAAAAATTAGAACAATTACAGAAAATGTATGAAGATGGACTTATTACTGAGGATGAACTGAAGACGAAAAGAAAAAAAATTATTTCAGAAATTATTGATTCTAGTAATTCAGAAAATTTCGCAAAAGAAGAAAACGCGACAGAAAAACCAAAGAAAAAACATAAATTCATAAAAATACTTTTAATCTGTATTTTGGGTTTCTTCGGATTCTGCTTCATTTGTTCGTTATTTGATGATGAAAATGCATCTCAGGCACAAGATACGAAAGTCGAAAAAACAGAAGATGGTAAAAATAAAGATAAATCATCAAAGGAAAAAGGTATTGAAGATAAAACAAAAGAAAAATCAACAAATAAAATTGGAAAATGGTATGCTCTTAGTGATGATTTTGAAATCAAAATAACTAGTTTAAATCAAGAAAATTATTATCAATATGCAGATTATGTAATTAAACCAAAAGATGAAAATACTTATATATCAGTCTATTTTTCTTATCGAAATGTTAGTAGCGTACCAGTTCTTCACCTCACAGTTGCTTCAAATGAATTCAACAAATTTTATTTACAATCTCCTGAAGGAAAGAAATATGATTTAGATGTATGGGGATCAGCTGCTCTATTTTATGAAACATTAAGTTTTACAGAAAAATTGGACTGGGCATTAAATGATGGAAGTTTTAATAAAGGTTTTTTAAAACCATATTCTGAAAATCTTGAATCAGGTAAAAATGGATTTGCGATTGAAGTACCAAAAAATAAAGTTCAAGAAAAGGGATGGAAATTGATTGTAAATGATTTGGAATTTTCAGTATCACTATAGCTTCGAATTACTTACTTTAATACTATCCTAATAGTAAATCAAATTTCAAAAGGTCTTCATTAACCTTCGGTTTTAATCCGTAAAGAGATGAACTTTAAGAAAAGACCGCCCGCAACCTTGTGGACGGTCTTAGTTTTTCTGCCAATAAAAAATATATTCGTCGCAGATTACTCCTAAAGAAATTGAGTAGGAAAAAAATGTATAAATTGGAAGTCACAAATTGTAACCTCCAATTTTCTATCAAATTAAACTATTAACTTAAAGAATTACATGACAGCAAGAAATGCTTGACTTTAAGCTTACTTCGATTTATATTCAAAACATAAGGAAATCGCGCCTTTAATCGCGAGTGTTATACGGAGGTCGTAAGTTTTCTTACGGCCTCGTTTTTTTTATTATGGAAAAATTACTTTTTTATGAAATCGATGAAAATTATATAAATTTTCTCTCCCAGTTTTCTGAGCACTTGTTTAAGAACGCAAAAATCACTCAGAAGCATTCAAGGAAATATATTGGTATTCTTTTTGA
>JAILIC010000150.1 GCA_024695475.1 Treponema sp. | reverse complement strand
CATTACAATCATATCAATTGTTAACCTATTGTCTTATAAAACTAAAATATTGTAAACATATTCACATGAAAACAGTTACTATAAAATCATTACTCATTGCTTTATTTGCTGCATTTATTAGTGCAGGTTGTTTTATCGCCATTCCTGTTGGACCAGGCGGTATACCTATTGTACTTCAAAACATGATGGCAATAGTAGCAGGATGTCTTTTAGGCGGTTTTAACGGAGCTGCCTCAGTAGTATTATTTCTCATTGCTGGTGCATTAGGATTACCGATTTTTTCTGGTGGGCATGGCGGATTTGCCATTTTAACAGGTCCAACAGGGGGATTTTTATTTGGGTACGCTTTTGGCGCACTCGTAACAGGTCTCATCATGGGAGTACCAACCCAAGATGAAAAGGCATTTTCACTTTCACAACTAATAAAACTGACAATAGCTGCAACAATAGGATATATTCTTGTTTATATACCAGGTATTATCTGGTTTATGTTTCTAAGGCATGCCTCACTTGCAAAAACATTGGCAGCATGTGTTCTTCCCTTTATTCCAGGAGATATCATCAAAATTGTACTTACCGTTATTATTTCTGCAAAACTCAGAACAATAACAGCAATGTACCTACACACTGAAGACTAAACGTATCAACGGAAGGACGTATATCGTACCTTCCGCACACCGCTAACGCGGATTATACTAAGGAGATTTTATTCATGAACGGAGCAACACTGACTGTACAAGACATTACCAAGAGTTTTAATACCTGTACTGCCCTTGACTCCGTTTCATTTTCGATACAAGCTGGACAGACAGTACTTATCGGAGGTGCAAACGGATCAGGAAAAAGCGTGCTCATGTCCATCATTGCCGGTCTCACAAAACCATCTTCAGGAACAGTGACTATCACAGATGTTCACGGAAATAAAGCTCAGGCAGGATTGGTTTTTCAAGACGCAGATGCACAAATCTTAGGCGAAACACCTCTTGAAGATGTCTCCTATGGACCAATCAACGCAGGAGTATCAAAAAAAGATGCCCTTTTAACAGCACACACCGTATTAGAGCAATGCGGCCTAGGACAAAAAAAAACATTTCCTGCACGATTTTTATCAGGAGGAGAAAAAAGACGACTAGCTGTAGCTGGTATTCTTGCCCTTGATCGTCCACTCATCATTTTTGATGAGCCATATGCAAATCTAGACTATGAGGGGGTAAAGCAAGTAAACAGCCTTATCGCACTGTTACAAAGACAGCAACGGACTATCGTCATCCTCACCCATGAACTTGAAAAATCAATGGCCCTCTGCTCACAGTTTATCGTACTTTATAAAGGCAAAAAAGTATTTGACGGAACTCCACAAGAAGGCTTAAAGCAAAAGCTCACCGACTGGTCCATACGTAATCCTCTAACAACCTATACCTCATGGGAAGATCTTGTATGGCTGTAAAAAATAAAAAAACAGACAGTACCGTCTTTTTATTTCAATATAAAACAGGAAACACATTCATGCACAAACTCCCTGCATGGATCAAAATAGTGCTTCTTTTTATTTTCGGTACGGTATTCTTCTTTATATCACCATATGCCTGCATTATCCTTATGGTACTTCTTACCGTCTATACCCTCAACATCGGTATTAGTCTGCAAGAACAGCTACATTGCCTTAAACCAGTTGCATACTATGCCATACTTCTCTATACCGTTTCGCTCATGAACAAAATGGTAATACCACAAAAGCAAGATATCGTACTCTGCATCCGGCTCACCGTCGCATTGCAAACAACATCGCTGATATTTTTTACAACCTCACCGCTAGAATTGCGATCAGGTATTGAATGCATCGAAACGGCCATACGTAAGTCTCTGCCCGTATCAAAAAAAGCACAATTTAGTGAGCTTTTTTCGTTCTTCTTACTCTTCCTTCCTATGGTAATAAAAACATGGCAACAATTAGAGTATAGTTGGAAAGCAAGAGGCGGCAAAAACACCCCACGAAAAATCCTTGTCTTATTCCCTATTTTACTCTCCCTGTGCATGCACAAAGTCTGGACTACAGAACGAGCTGTACGCAATCGAGAGACTCACACAAGTCAACAGTAACCTTTTTTACGAATCAAAAAAATAATGTTAAAATTCTCTCAAATTTTACAAATTCAATCTTGTGTTTGCATATATAGTGGAGTATGATATACATAAATCGCAAAAAACGCTAAATATAAGGTAAAATCTAAAGAAATGAGATGCCCCTATTGTGGAACACTAGAAGATAAAGTAATCGAATCCCGGACAATGGCAAACGGAGAAAGCATTCGACGCAGACGTGAATGTATCGCCTGCGGATACCGTTTTACCAGTTATGAACGCATAGAAGAAAAACCCTTCATGGTCATAAAACGAGATGGCAGACGCCAACCTTTTGATAAAACGAAAATTGAAAAAGGTATTGAGCGAGCATTAGAAAAACGTCCCGTCTCAGCAGCCATGATTGATACACTGCTTACAGAGATCGAAGACGAAGCCTTTATGATGGGCAAAGCCACAAGAGAAATCAGTACCGCTGAATTAGGCGAATTAGTACTGCGGCATTTAGACAACATGGATAAGGTTGCCTATATTCGTTTTGCGTCAGTATATAAGCACTTTGAAAATCTTGAAGAATTTATTACAGAAGTAAATAAACTAGGGGGAGGAAAGAAAAGTGAGTGATCAGTCGGTTTTTCCAGAATGGAGAAGCTTTTTAGGTACTAGCCAGGACGAAGAGTCGTCAAAATTTTTAAAACAGGTAGTAAAACGCTCAGGTGAAATTGCACCATATGACCGTAAAAAAATAGAAACTGCCATTAACAAGGCTATTATTGCCGTTGAAAAACAACCAAATACCGAAAAAGCAGCTCTTATCACAGACCATGTAGAAGAGCATTTGCGGCTCTTGCTTGCAGGACGAAGAGCTCACTCCATACCTGCTATTGAAGAAATTCAAGACATAGTCGAAAACGTCCTCATCGAGAATAAAGAAATTGAGATTGCAAAAGCATATATTCTCTATCGATCAAAGCATGATGCAATGCGTGATGCAAAATCACTCATGCTCGACATCAATGCAACAATGGACGGCTATCTCGCTCAAACAGACTGGCGTGTAAATGAAAATGCAAACGTCAACTTCTCACTTGGCGGTTTGATTCTTCATAATTCCGGCTCTATTACAGCAAACTACTGGCTTAAAAATATCTATTCAAAAGAAATTGCTGACGCTCATAAAAACTGTGCATTCCACATACACGACCTCTCCATGTTTTCTGGATATTGTGCAGGATGGTCATTACGTCAGCTTATAAAAGAAGGCTTAGGCGGCGTTACCGATAAAATCACATCAAAACCGGCAACACACCTATCAACACTGGTAAACCAGATCGTAAACTTTTTAGGCATCATGCAAAATGAATGGGCTGGTGCTCAAGCATTCAGCTCTTTTGATACCTATTTAGCACCCTTTGTTAAAACTGACCATTTGACCGAAAAACAAGTTCGCCAGTGTCTACAGAGCTATATTTACGGTGTCAATACACCAAGCAGATGGGGATCACAAGCTCCATTTACCAACATCACGTTAGACTGGATGTGCCCCGAAGACTTAAAAGACAAAAAAGCCATCGTTGGCGGTAAAGAACAAGACTTTACCTATGGTGACTGTCAGGAAGAAATGGATCTCATCAACAAACAGTTTATCAAACTGATGCTCGAAGGAGATGCAGAAGGCAGAGGTTTTGGATATCCAATTCCTACCTACAACATGACAAAGAATTTTAACTGGGACTCAGAAAACGCTCAGTTGCTATTTGAAATGGCGGCTCAGTATGGTACTCCGTATTTCCAGAATTTCATAAACTCTGATCTTGACCCCAGTGACGTACGCTCCATGTGTTGTCGTCTGAGACTTGATAAACGCGAACTGCGAAAACGTGGAGGCGGCTTGTTTGGTTCTGATGAGTTTACCGGTTCCATTGGCGTTGTCACCATCAACCTGCCTCAAATTGGATATCTGGCAAAAACTCAGGAGCAGTTTTATGCACGCTTGGACTATTTGATGGATCTGGCAAAAGAAAGCCTTTGTACAAAACGTAAAGTACTCCAGCACCTGCTTGATGGCGGACTGTTCCCATATACAAAGCGTTATTTAAAGACATTGAACAATCACTTCAATACCATCGGTTTATGTGGCATGAATGAATGCTGCCTCAACTTTATGCATGTTGCCATCACCGACCCTGAAGGCAAAGCTTTTGCAGAACAAGTACTTGACCACATGCGTAACAGACTTGCAGACTATCAAGAAAAAACAGGGGAACTGTTCAATCTTGAAGCAACACCTGCAGAAAGCACTTCATATCGCCTTGCCCGACACGACAAACAAAACTATCCTGACATCATAACCAGTGGTACCAGTGATCCGTTCTATACAAACTCTACACAGTTACCAGTTGACTATACATCGGATATCTTTGAAGCACTCGACCATCAAGAAAGCCTGCAGACAAGATACACTGGTGGTACCGTATTCCATACGTTCTTGGGCGAACAGATAAAAGACTGGAAGAGCTGCCGTGATCTCGTAAAGTCAATCATGACAAACTATAGAGTTCCGTATGTAACCATATCACCGACATATTCAATATGTCCGATTCACGGTTATCTTACCGGACAGCATTTTGAGTGTCCAAAATGTAAGGCAGAACGGGAACATGTTTTAAAGCAAAAGTTGGAACAGTTGTATCAGGAACGTGAATCAGCTTTAAAATAAAAGTTGTCAAATAAACAACACCTATAGTGTTTTTATCAGCAAAAACTGTTGATACTACACCATATTTAGTATAGTATATTAATAAATATAGAGGGGAATCATATGGCAGAAGTAAACCAAAAAAGAGATCTTGCAGCAATTGATAAAGAGATTGCAGAAGTAAAAGAGGCTCTCGCAAATGTTCATGGCACTGAAACAGAAGTATATGCACGTATTGTCGGCTACTATCGTGCCGTACGCAACTGGAACAAAGGTAAACGTGATGAATACAATCACCGCAAGATGTTTACAGTTACCACAAATGCAGTTAAAACACCTGCTGAGCCACAGGCCAGTTTTGAAGAAATTTCTCCAGTACCTATAACAAATGCTCAAAAAGCAGATATCGTTGAAACTCAAGTACCAGATTCTTCTATTACTTCATATGAATTTTACGCACGAAGAACTTGTCCAAATTGCCCTCCGGTAAAAGCATACGTTGCTTCGATTGCCATTCCAGGATCAGTAATCGATGTAGACACCACCGAAGGATTGTCAAAAGCAGCTCTTAGAGGCGTATTTGCAGCACCAACTGTTATTTTCTATGATGCAAACGGAGCTGAAATTGCTCGTGGACATAATGTAGAAGAATTGACACAGATTCTTGCACCAGTTACAGCCTTTTCACAAGCTGTATAACTACGTATCGAGGACTTGATAGTTCATCATGATTGACAACACTGTTTTAATATCAAGTCCGCTTGGGGTACTCATCAAGACAACACTGGTTGACTATCCGGGAAAAACAGCCTGTACGTATTTTCTTAAAGGATGCAACCTGCGTTGTCCCTATTGTTACAACACAGAGTTAGTACTTGCATCAACAGTACAAGATACTACCGACTTTGTGTCCCCACAAACAGTCTTACAACATCTTCAAAAACGAAAAAACGTTCTTTCAGGTTTTGTCATCAGCGGAGGCGAAGCCCTACTCCATCCCATAACACCTTTTTTAATACGCTCAGCCCACGAATTAGGATATCAGGTTAAAATCGATACCAATGGACTATTACCGCAAGCTCTTGCACAACTACTAGAAAATCCTCAGACAAAACCAGATTTTATTGCAATGGATATTAAGACATCCCCTGCAAAATACACGGATTTGCTTAAAACCGTAGATCCGGCACTCAAAAAAGATCCGTCTTTAAGTGCCGTGCGGTTAAGCCAGACCATCAACATACTCACTACACAATATGATCCCGACAGCTATGAGTTTAGGACAGTACTAGTGCCACCGCTTGTTACAAAAGAGGACATCGATGCAATTGCAGCCCTTTTGCCACACAATGCAGCCTGGCAGTTTGCACAGTTCCGTAACGATAATTGTCTCGACAAGTCTTATAATGACATTACTCCATACACCGATGTTCAAGTCAATCAATTAGTACAGTACGCACAGACGTATCTTCCCAAGGCGGCATTACGATAATAACAAGCACAAAACAGCAAGCAAAACTATAGTACGCACATCCTTTTAACCCATGTAGCAAAAAGTTCAGGCCAGAGCGCACACTCTTTTTGCAGACGTCCAGGCTTGCCGTCTATGATTGACGACGTTTCTTCGGTTGCGAGACTAAGCCCATGCTCGCCAGGCGTAAACACGTGGTATTCCAGTGGGACATGATGTTTCCGCAAGGCACAGGCAAAATACAATGAGTTTTCCAATGGAACAGATGTATCAGAATCCGTATGCCACATAAAAACAGGAGGAACATCACTCGTAACATGTTTTTCAAGAGAAACAAAATCACGCATCGTATCATCATCAGCAAGATCGCCTAAAAGGCTTTTAATCGATCCTGCATGACAAAATTCCCCTGACGTAATGACAGGATAGCAAAGACAAAGGGCATCAGGCTTTATCTGTTGCGGCGTTAAAGGTATGTATTTTTGGCAGAGCCCAGTATTCCACCAAACACCAAGACTTGCAGCAAGATGCCCTCCTGCGGAAAATCCCAAAACAATGATTTTTTCTGGATCAATATTCCACGCATCCGCATGAGAACGGACACAATGGACTGCCTCACATAAATCAAGAAAGGCTGCAGGAAAATCCATCGGAGCAACACTGTAGTCAAGAACAGCTGCATGAAAGCCCAAAGCAAGCATTTTCAGGGCAACGGGTTCTGCCTCGCGTGGACTTTTCCACGTGTAGCCCCCACCTGGACAAATAAGAATCAAAGGGCGCTTACGATGTATGTCGATTTTTTCTGAATTATCAATAATATACGTTGTAAGGCTTGGAATAAAGTTTCCATTTTTAACGCCTTTTTCTACATATCTTGGAGGTAGAGTAATTTTTTCGTTACGCATAAAATATAAATCCTGCAAGCATACTGATTTCTCCTTTCCCAATCCATTCTTTACCACATGCACACCAGTGCGGGCGTCCACATAACAACAGCTTGTACCACACGCGGCTTGACCGCGAAATCTGCTTTGAACTTTTGTTATGTGTCGTATTTATTCAAGATAGCCGCCAAAAAAACAACCTTCAAGACCTTCAGGAAGAGGATCTTTATCCAAGAACTGCTTTTCGTAAAATATTATTTATTCTTGATTGATAGCCTTTTCCTGTTGCTTTTAATGCAGCAAGAACATCATTATCTATTCTGAGACTTACTGCAGTTTTCTTTACAGAAACTTTATAAATATCGT
>JAILIC010000098.1 GCA_024695475.1 Treponema sp. | reverse complement strand
TGAGTATAATAAGAAAGCAGCATCTCAAATTATATTGGGAGCAGCCATTAGTGATGAGCAAAACGTCATAAATGGCTATCTCCTTTTTATCATTGATGCTGAAAGTATCCGTCCTATTTTGTATGCTGCAACGTCATATGTCATTACTGATTCCTATGGAACGGTATTTACTGCCTCATCACCACGATATAAAGATCGCTTTAACAGACTCCCTGAAGAGTATCGTCATGGTCTTGGCTTTTATTATTTGGCAACGGAAGCCGCATATCATACGTATGGTGGAGGGCGGCTATTTGATATTTATACATTTGTCAACAGCGAGCGCCTAAAACAGACTGCGATGCTTATGGCTGTTATGGTATTACTTTTGCTTGCGGTCATGATACGAGGTCTGTTCTTTGGAGCTCAACGCTTGTCTGAGAGTAAAACAAAAACGGTTGATATCATAGTTGATGCCTGCCGTAATGTCGAAAACGGGGACCTGACAAAGCGTCTGGCAATTGAGAGCAATATAGAGTTTCAGACGATTGCTAATGCGTTTAACGACATGATAGAAAATGTAAAAACCTTACTTGAAGAAAATAAAAAAGAAATTCATGAAAAATATCTTGCAGAATTAAAGCAGTTGGAACAGCAGTTTAATCCGCATTTTCTTTTTAATACATTAGAGACCATTAAGTTTCTTATTAAACTGGATCCTGATAAAGCACAAAAGACTATTGTCAATCTCTCATCGTTATTGCGGTATACTATAAATAACGAAATTTCAGAGGTAGAACTTGAAGAAGATATGCGCTACATCGAAAATTATCTCTATATCTTGACGATGCGTTTTGGCAGTCGTTTTTCATATAGTATTGATGTACCTGTAAGTATAAGAGATTGTCTGGTGCCGAAGATGATATTACAACCGCTTATTGGCAATGCAGTAAAATATGGATGTAATGATTGTGAATCCGTCGAGTTGTCTATAACAGCTCGTGCGGTTGCAGGTAAGTTATATCTGACGGTAAAAGATACTGGTAGGGGAATGGATAAAGCCCAATTAAAAGAAATACGTCAACTTATAAAAAGTGAAACGAATACAAGTAATCATATTGGATTGTTTAACGTACAGCGACGGGTGCAGCTTATGTATGGAGCATCGTATGGTCTCAAAATTGACAGTACGCAAGGGGTAGGTACTATTGCGCGTATTTGTCTGCCGTGCATACGAGGAGTAAAATAATGATACATGTACTCATAGTTGAAGATGAAGAAATTATCCGTAATGGATTACTCTATACAATTGATTGGTTAGCTCTCAATGCCGTTGTGGTAGGTTCTGCTGCATCTGGTAAGGAAGGCTTGCAAAAAATCAAGGAACTCAAGCCGGAATTGGTGCTGACGGACATCAGAATGCCAGAAATGGACGGCTTGTCTATGATACGTCAGGCACAAACTGATGGATGTTCCTTTATACCGGTAGTACTGACCAGTTATTCTGATTTTGAGTATGCTCGTCAGGCAATTGAATTACATGTCTTTGATTATCTTTTAAAACCAGTTGATGATGAAAAACTCTCTGATATCGTACAACGGGCTGCAGAGCAAATCGAAAAAGAAGTTAAGTTGCATACGTTACAGGATGTTCATGCTGATATATCAAACGATGATACCGTGCTGCTCAAGACAACATCGGATAACCCATACGTTAATGAGTGTTTGCAGATTATTACGCAAGACTATAAAGGACATCCAAGTATTGAGCAAATAGCAGAGCAATTGTGTGTCAGCCCTAGTTATCTCAGCCGCTTATTTAAAAAAAATACCTCAATGACCTTTCTTGACTTTCTTAACCGCTACAGGATACAAAAGGCAGTTGAGTTGCTGTCGGCACAAAAACTCAAGGTGTATGAAGTAGCTGTAGCGTGTGGGTTTACCGATTACAAACGTTTTTATGAAGTATTTCGATCTTACACAGGTATTTCTCCAACTGATTTTGTCAAAAACGGTTATTGCATCATACGAAACTGATATTTTTGAGCGTATAAGTTCAGTTTTCGGGATAATTTAGAATAAAAGTACCATTGCGGGATGCAAATTCCTCCCTTACAATTTTATTATTCAAACGAATGGAATGTTCGATAAAAAGTCCATAGGAGGAAAAATGAAAAAGGTTTTAGGAATTCTTGCTGGCATGCTCATGTTAACATCAGTATTTGCCAACGGAAAAAAAGAGGACGCAGGTTCTTTAGTTGTTTACGGTTCTTGTGAAGAAGAATATTTGAGTGCTGTTTGTGCAAAGTTTGAACAGACAACTGGTATAAAAACAAGCTATCAGCGCCTCTCAACAGGTGAAGTTTTGACAAAGATTGCTGAGGAAAACGGCAATCCATCTGGTGATGTTTGGTTTGGTGGTACAACAGACCCATATAACGAAGCTGCTGCAAAAGGTCTTTTGCTTGCATACAATGCTAAAAACTCATCACACATCATTGCTCCACAGTTTAAGGATAAAGATAACCAGTGGTTTGGTATCTATCGTGGTATCCTCGGTTTCTTCTGGAATAAAGACGAAATCAAACGCCTTGGCATTGAACCACCAAAGGATTGGGACGATCTTCTTAAACCAGAATACAAAGGTTTGATTTCTTTTGCAAACCCAAATACCGCTGGTACAGGTAAACTCATTGTAAACACAATGGTACAGATGAAAGGCCGCAAGGCAGCTATGGAATATTTCAAGGCTCTTGATAAGAACATCGCACAGTATACAAAGTCAGGTTCAGGTCCTTCAAAATTGGTACCAACAGGTGAAGTTGTTATTGGTATTGGATTCCTCCATGATGTTGTATATCAGATCCTTGACAATGGTTATGACAACCTTGGTATGACAGCTCCAGCTTCTGGAACAAGCTACGAAATTGGTGCTACTGCTATCTTCAAGGGAACAAAGAACCTTAACAATGCATACAAGTTTATCGAATTTGCTCTTTCTCCAGACTGTGTAAATATCGCTCAGGACAATGGTTCATACCAGTTCTTGGTATTGGACAATGCAAAACCAGTACAGGCTGCTGTTGATGCAGGTCTTGATAAGATTGAAACAATCAAGTACGACTTCGACGATGCAAAAGCTCACACATCAGAATATGTAGAAGAATTCTTCAATTCTATCGCAGCTGATGATCGTGTAAAGACAAAGTAATTCTTGCATGTTTATAAAGACACCTCTTACCATTTTTTAGGGGTGTCTCTCATTTCAGGTTGATAATTTTTATAAATGTACACGGGCAGTTAGATGTATGCTGCTTGCCCGTGTACCCATTCTGACTAATTTTTATATTGGATTACACTATGGCTGAAGTAGTTGCTAGTGCCCATGGAAAGGCACTTGACAGGAAAAAACTGTTTGCGGATCCGATTTTGATAACCGCAATTATTGGTATCTTTTTGTTCCTGTTATTGTTTACCATTTATCCATTGTCAATTTTGTTAGTGGATAGTTTTTTCGATGACAATAAGTTTACCTTTTCTGTCTTTGTGCGTATTTTTGGTATGCCGGGATTTAGAAAGGCGATTATAAATACTTTGGAAGTAGGATTCGTTAGTGGAATTCTTGCTACCGTTATTGGTTTTTTGTTTGCTTATGTTGATATGTATGTCAATGTTGGCAATAAAATTGTTGCAAAATTGTTCAATTTGGTTTCTGTATTGCCAGTTGTTTCACCGCCGTTTGTACTTTCTTTGTCTGCCATTATGTTGTTTGGCCGCACCGGTATCATTACACGAAACCTTTTTGGATTAAGCTCTACAAAACTGTACGGCTTGCCTGGTATCGCATTGGTACAGACATTAACATTCTTTCCTGTCTGTTATTTGATGCTCAAAGGTTTGCTAAAAAATATTGATCCATCTTTGGAAGAAGCTGCTCGCAATATGGGCGCTTCACGCTGGAAGGTATTTACATCAGTAACATTGCCATTACTTTTGCCAGGTCTTGGTAATGCATTCTTAGTAACATTTATCGAGTCTGTTGCCGACTTTGCAAACCCGATGATTATTGGTGGTAACTTTGATACCTTGGCAACATCTATCTACTTGCAGCTTACTGGTGCATACGATAAAAGTGGTGCTACTGCAATGGCTGTTGTCCTTTTGATCATTTCCATGGGCTTGTTCATTCTTGAACGCTATTGGTTGGAAAGAAAGTCAGTTGCGACACTTACCGGTAAAGCTTCACGCGAACGTGCAGCAATTTCGGACAGAAGCGTACGTATACCATTGCTGACCTTCTGTGTTGTAATATCCGTATTTGTTATTGTACTGTACATCTTGGTATTCTTTGGATCACTGTTTAAGATCTGGGGTCGCAACTACAGCTTGTCACTGCGCTGGTATCAGTACATATTTAAGAACCGTGGATACAAGGTATTTATGGACTCCATCTGGTTGTCTTTGATTGCATCTCCGATAACCGCCCTTATCTCGATGATAATTGCTTATCTGGTTGTCAAACGAAAGTTTGCTGGTAAAGGTGTCATGGAATTTGCTGCAATGTTGGCAATGGCCGTCCCTGGTACGGTATTGGGTGTTGGCTTTATCCGTGGATTTAACAGCGGTCTGTTTCATTCTGGTTTGATGCAGGGCTTATATGGTACCGGAGCTATCTTGGTCTTGGTATTTATTGTCCGCTCTTTGCCAATTGGTACTCGAAGTGGTATTGCTGCGCTGCGACAGATTGATAAATCAATTGAAGAATCTGCTTATGACCTTGGTGCTGACAGTATCAAAGTATTTATGACAGTTACCTTACCGTTGATCAAAGATTCTTTCTTTAGCGGTCTTGTTACCACATTTGTCCGTTCTATTACAGCTATTTCTGCAATCATTTTGCTGGTTACACCAAAGTACGTACTTATCACTGTGCGCATTAATGAACATGCAGAAAAAGGAAATTATGGTATTGCGTGTGCATACGCAACGATTCTTATATTAATTACGTATGCTGCAATTTCGTTAATGAATTTACTTACCCGTAAGTTTGGTACCAGCAAAAAAGAAAACTAGGAGAACCATTATGAAAAAACAACAGAAAGGCGTGAGACTTGATCATATAAGCAAGATTTATAAAGACTACAAGACAGGCAATGATTTTGCTGCAGTAGATGATGTATCATTGGATATTAAGCCTGGTAGCTTTGTTACTTTGCTTGGACCATCTGGCTGTGGTAAAACAACCACATTGCGTATGATTGCAGGTTTTGAAAGTCCAGATAAAGGTGAAATTTATCTGGGAGATGAAGCAATCAATGAGCTTACTCCAAATAAGCGTGATACTGCCATGGTATTCCAGAGCTATGCATTGCTGCCGCATTATAATGTGTTTGACAATGTTGCTTATGGTTTAAATATCCGTAAAGTACCTAAAGATGAAATCCGTACACGTGTACTTAATATGTTAAAGCTTGTCGGTCTTGAAGGTATGGAAGGTCGTATGACAAACCAACTTTCTGGTGGACAGCAACAGCGTGTAGCCCTTGCTCGTGCATTGGTTGTCGAGCCTGGCGTATTGCTCTTTGATGAACCATTGTCAAACTTGGATGCAAAACTTCGTGTTACTATGCGTACCGAAATTCGTAAAATCCAGCAGAGTGTTGGTATTACCGCAGTATACGTTACTCATGACCAGTCAGAAGCTATGAGCTTGTCAGATCAGATTATTATTATGAATAAAGGTCACATTGCTCAGATGGGTACACCTCGCGAAATTTACTACCAACCAAAGAGCGAGTTTGTCGCTGACTTTATTGGTGAGGTAAACTTCCTTGAAGGTAAAGTTTCTTCAATTGAAGGCGAGACTATTCATGCTGATGTAAATGGTGTTGATATTACCACTGACTCATTTGAAAACTTGTCTGTCGGTAGTTCTTGTAAAATTGTACTCCGCCCAGAATCAATTGAACTGGGAGATGAAGGTGTATTGCCTTGTACAGTTACTTTGTCTACATTTATGGGATCATATCAGTATTATCAAGTTGATGTTAACGGCAAGATGATAAAGATAACTGAGTATAATCCTCGTAATCATAAATTATACGAAGCAGGGGATAAAGCATATCTGAAGTTTGAAAGCAAAAATCTCCACATCCTATAGTGTAGAAATCCTCCTTTTTGCTCTACCGCAGAATATGCTGTATGCTGTTCTGCGGTTTTTTTTTGCTAACTGCATAACAAATTTTTATATAAAAAAATACATTATTTTGTAACACTTTTGCTCGTTAAATGATTATTTTAAATGAAAGAAAGATGCAAACACATATGTTTACATATACAAACACAATACATTGCTTTATTGGAGGTAATAAATAGATGAAATCTTGGTCTAAATATGCTATTGGAGCTGTTTCTGCTGCTGCTCTCTCTTTTGGGTTGATCTCACTGTCATGCAGGGGTGTAGCAATACGGGGATCTGCAAATACTGCTTTTGCAGAGTCAAGTCCTGCCGTAAGTATTCCTACAGAGTCACTCTCTGTCGTTGAAGCATTGCAGACTGCATTTCGTTCCGTAAGTAGCGGTGTTTTGCCATCAGTTGTAGAAGTTGATGTTACGGAAAAAAAGAAAGTTCAGGCAAATCCTATGCAGAGCATTCCATGGTTCTTTTTTGGTATGCCTCAGGGGGAACAGCCTCAGGAACGTGAATATGAACAAAAAGGATTAGGTTCAGGTGTTATAGTCCGTCGTAATGGTAAGACCGTATATGTCCTTACCAATAATCATGTTGCAGGGGCAGCAAGTACTATTACCGTAAAGCTTAACGATGGTCGTGAATTTGATGCAAAGCTTGTGGGTTCTGATGAACGCATGGATATTGCTCTTGTTTCATTTGAATCAGATGATAAGTCAATCGTCGTAGCTAAACTTGGGGACAGTGATAATGTACAAGTTGGCGATATTTGTTTGGCTATGGGTGCACCTCTTGGATATAGTCAGTCCGTAACACAGGGAATTGTCAGTGCAACAGGACGTTCTGGTAGTGGTATCGGTAATATTAATGATTTTATCCAGACAGATGCAGCAATTAACCAAGGTAACTCTGGTGGAGCACTGGTCAATATCTATGGTGAAATAATTGGTATTAACACATGGATAGCTTCTCAGTCTGGTGGTTCACAGGGTATTGGTTTTGCTATCCCAATCAATAACATCAAAAAAGCAATCGATGATTTTATTTCTACCGGAAAGGTAACATACGGTTGGATGGGTGTTTCATTGGTTGAGATTGCAGATGAGTATAAAGAGTCACTTGAAGTTAAAGAAATGGGCGCTTTTGCTTCTCAGATCTTTATTGGTTCTCCAGCTCAAAAAGCAGGTATGCAGGCTGGTGACTACATCACAGCTCTCAATGGTCACGCTGTAAAGTCAGTTGATCAGTTGGTACGTGAAGTTGGTTCATTACGTGCAGGTGAGACTGCTGAGTTTACGGTTATCCGTGGCGGTAAAAAAATGAACTTGAACGTTAAGATTGAAGAGCGTAAAAAGGACATTTCTAATGACAATGGCAAGTTATGGCCTGGCTTTATTGCAGTTCCGTTGACTGATGAACTGAGAAAACGTATTGAAATCGATGACAGCAGTGTTAAGGGTGTTGTCGTAACCAATGTTCAGGAAAAATCTCCTGCAGCAGCAATGCGTTTGCAGAATGGAGACGTTATTACTGCGGTAAATGGCAAAAAGGTACGTAATGTATCTGAGTTCTATGCAGCAATGGATTTGAGTAAAACTAAGTCAATTAACTTTGATGTGTACACTAATGGCGGAGTAATTACTACCAGTACTTATACACTGCGCTAATACGTGTAATTAGTTATGGTTTGGGCTGTCCAGAGATTCCCCCTCTTTGGACAGCCCTTTTTT
Organism: Treponema sp.; assembly: GCA_024695475.1. Classification (GTDB taxonomy): domain Bacteria; phylum Spirochaetota; class Spirochaetia; order Treponematales; family Treponemataceae; genus Treponema_D. Next base: position 587 of record JAILIC010000098.1, on the reverse strand, counting down.
ATTTAGGGGGTATACAAACCCCTAAAAACGGACGAGTTAAGGCATTGAGCAAAGCGTGTCTTGACCGTACTATATGATAAATTTTCATGTAATGTAAACTTTAGTATGAATTTGGTAGAAAGGTCTTCTACCTTTCCTAGTAGATATCCTTTCTACCAGTTAGTAGATACCTTGTCTACCTACTAGAAGACAGGGTGACTTCTGGAAAGAATTGTTTTTCAATTTTTGAAAGGGTGATTAAAGCTTCTGTTTTGCTTTTTTGAAACAATCCTCAATATCATTGGTTAGTTTTTCTTTTATATCGTTTTCCAGAGAAAACAGAATCTCAGAATAGTTTTCAGTTTTATCGGTTTCTTCTTCAAAAAGTGCAGTGTAAGGAATTTCAAAACAGCGAGCAAGTAGTTCTATTGTTTCCATTGAAACGCCACGAGTGCCTTGTTCTATGTGAGTCATAAAAACAGGAGAAATATCAATGGATGATAAAATTATTGAATAAATATAATCTGACGTGTAATTTCAGAGCATGAGCACCACTTACAAGGAAGTATGGAAAGTAGATTTTCATTCCCATATAACAATTTAAGAAG
>JAILIC010000096.1 GCA_024695475.1 Treponema sp. | reverse complement strand
TATCATCTTTTTTCAGTTCCTGTTCAGAAGGAGTCAGTATACCTTCATACAGTTTTTTCCGATTTGCCACAGAATACACCTTCCATGTTAATCCCTTTATAGGACTCAATTTGACAATATTTTGTTTTACTTCATATTGATTACTATAATCAATAGATATAACAATCAAAATATCAACATTGCCTTCTTGTGCTTCTTCAAAATCTCGTTTTAGAATGCCTTCATCAGTGGTTTCAGAAGTAACCATAACAATTGCATTACTAGTAACGATATCCCCCCTATCAAAAAAAGTATCCATAACAGAACTTTCTACAAGTAAGGTTATATCGCTTATTCCAGACACAACACCTTTTTGTAGAAGCTGTATCGAAATACAATCAGCACAAACATGAAAAGTGCCACATGCAAAAAGTAAAAAAAACAGAAACGCATGTCGTTTTTCCATGATGTATCTACTCCTTTTTATATCATCGGCTATACAAATAATTCTTTTAGCAAAATTCTAAATATTGCTTAGGTCTTTTTGGTATGCTATAGTTACGGTATGAATTATTATGCTGTTCAAGTTACACCAAGACAAGAATTAAAGTTTATTGAACAAGCACAACAAAAACTTGCAAACAGGCCGCATTCTCAACACTTTATTTTTTTACGTCGGCAATTAACTATCTGGAGAGCAGGAAAAAAACTTTCAGAACTACAGCCTCTTTTTCCCGGATATGTTTTTATCGAAATTGATTCAAAGATTGACGATCAATTGTATCATATACTAAAAACAAACAAGTACTTTTATCGTTTTTTAAATAGTAATCATGACATCGTAGAGCTCAACAAAAATGACTTATCTATTCTTCACCATTTTTTAACTTTAGGTGAGACTGTTCGTTCATCTCTTGTATACTTTGATGAACATGATAAAATAGTAGTCACTGAAGGACCTCTAAAAGGACTGGAAGGAAAAATAATAAAAGTCGATAAACGAAAACACCGGGCAAAAGTACAAGTTGAATTTACTAACACCCAAATGACCTTTGACTTATCTTTTGAAACGATAGCAAAAGACCCAAACGAGGAAGAAGATATCAAACATGAATAGTAACAGTAAAAAAAGTGAAACACGGCTGTATATCATTGGTGCAGGTTTTGCAGGACAAATGATAGCAACTGATATAAAACGGAAAAAGATTTTCGGTCATGTTGCAGCCTTTCTTGATGATGACAAATCTATAATAGGTACTGAAATAGACGGTATACCTGTATTTGGTCCAGTCAATAGCAATACTGTATCACTACTCAAATGTAGCAGCGATGATCAAGCAATTATCGCTATGCCAAGCGCATCAGTTACTAGAATCAGAACCATTTTTGAAGCATTGTCTAAAAATGGATTTACCCATATCAAAATTCTTCCCTCCATTAGTCAAGTGGTCAACGGAACTGCTCACCTTATCCAAGCACGAGAAATAAATCCCTTAGATATACTTGGACGGACTCCCATTGTAATTCAACTGACACAAAGTCTTTCCTATTTAAGAGGTAAACGTGTATTAATAACAGGCGCAGGAGGCTCAATAGGCTCTGAACTTGCCCGTCAATTGTTATCTGGAGGAGCAGAACGTTTATACCTGTTTGGACATGGAGAAAATTCAATATACCAAATAGATCGGGAACTGCGCTTGTTACAATCAGAAGGTGTTGGAGAAAAAGCTGTCATTGTTCCTATCATTGGTGATATGAAAGACAGAGAGTATATAAAGTATATTATTTCTCGTACGCATTGTAATGTCATATTTCATTGTGCTGCCTACAAACATGTTCCAATGATGGAAGAAAATCCTGTTGCAGCTATAGAAAATAATGTCTTTGGAACAAAAAATATTCTTGATGCAGCATTAGAAAGTAATGTAGACCGATTTGTTCTTATTTCTACAGATAAGGCTGTTCAACCAGTCTCGGTCTATGGCATTTCAAAAATGCTTTGTGAAAAACTTGTCTTAGACGCATCACAAAAAGCAAACAATAACCAATCATTCATGTTTGTTCGTTTTGGCAATGTATTAGGTTCACGAGGTTCTATCTTACCGCTCTTTATGAATCAGATAAAAAATGGTGGTCCCGTCACTGTTACTGATAGAGATATGGAGCGTTATTTTATGACAATCCCAGAAGCATGCTCTCTCGTTTTACAAGCCGGAGGAGTCGGAAAAAACGGTGTCTCCTACTTGCTCGACATGGGAACTCCTATCAATATTCTTGAATTAGCAGAGCAAATCATTCGGTTCAGCGGTTTCGAACCTTATAAAGACATCGATATAAAGATTACGGGAATACGAAAAGGCGAACGACTCGTAGAACCTTTGTGGCTTCCTGAAGAACATCCAACCCCTACGCAGTATACAAAATTATTACAGCTTCAAAATATTTCGCAGATGAAAATCAGTCTTTCAGACCTTTTAGACAAACTCGCACCTATTTGTCTTGGTAGCAAATACAATGAACCAATAACTCAAGAATATCGAAATGGAACGCTTTTAAAACAAATTCTTTCAGAAGCAGTGCCTTCATATTATGATTTCTTAAAAGAAACAGCAGGAGTATAAAATATGTCAGATGCTGATAGTTTAAAAATTGCATTTTCTCGACCATCGTTGGGAGAAGAAGAAGAAAAAGCTGTTCTTTCCGTAATGAGAAGCGGCTGGCTCACAACAGGAAATGTTTCACTTGCTTTTGAGCAAGAGTTTTCAAAAGCACTCTCACGGGCTCCCAGTTCAAGAGATAACAGGTCAATTATCAGTCTTGCCGTAAACAGTAATACAAGCGGTATGATTTTGGCCATGGATGCCTGTGGCGTTGGACCAGGAACAGCAGTCATCACCACACCTTACACCTTCGTTTCGACGGCGATGTGTGCCAGACATCTGGGAGCTGATGTCTATTTTGCCGACATAGAATCTGACAGCTACAATATCGATCCTAACGAAGTTGAAAAACTATTACAAAATGATACTGATAAAAAAATAAAAGCTATCATTCCTGTACACATAGCAGGAAATGTGTGTAACATGCAAAAGATTTGCGCTTTAGCAGATACCTATCATGTCAAAGTAATTGAAGATGCTGCACATGCATACCCCAGTGTAACATCAATGGGCTATGCAGGTGTTATAGGAGATATTGGAGTATTTTCGTTTTATGTAACAAAAACACTCACTACCGCAGAAGGTGGCATGGTATGTACAAGAGATCCAGCTCTTGCAAAGCGCATGACCACTATGCGTATGCATGGCATGGATAGAACTACTTGGGATCGCTACACATCTCCACGAGCTTCATGGGAGTATGATATTGTTGCAGCTGGTTATAAATTTAATTTACCAGATATTCTTGCCGCAATTGGACGTGAACAATTAAAAAAAGCAGACTCTTTCTTTGAAAAACGAGTTCATATTGTACAACAATATAACAAAGCGTTTGCATCCTTAGATTATCTTAAAATTCCTCCGACAGGAGAAGGCAATGCATGGCATCTCTATCTGCTACGCCTCGTACCAGAGAAACTAACACTTTCCAGAGAACAGTTTGCTAAAGAGTTACAAAAACGCGGTATTGGAATCTCGGTTCATTTTATACCTCTATTCCATTTTACCTACTGGCAAAAATTGTATCCTACGTTTAACAGTCAAAATTACCCTCATGCCGAAACACAATATCAAAACACCATAACGATACCTTTATGGCCTGATATGACCGATGAAATGGTACAAACTGTTATTACAACCATAAAACAGATCGGAGAAGAGTTTCATGCCTAATAAAAGGAATTCTGGAAAACACATTCACTATAATATTTCCGAACTTTTCTATAGTGATGTTACAATGGGTAACATGCTCCATGCACGACTTGTACGAAGCCCGCAAGCATCAGGAACAATAGTATCCATAAAAACCCCAGAATTTCCTGCCGGATATGCATTTTTTACTGCAAAAGACATACCAGGTAAAAATGATATTAAAACACTAGGAACTCCCACTCCTATATTTTGTAATACCGATATTCATTATTTCGGCGAGCCTATTGGCATTCTCACAGGTCCTGA
>JAILIC010000050.1 GCA_024695475.1 Treponema sp. | reverse complement strand
TGTATCTTTTGCTTTACTAAGAATATCATCTACACTCCATTTTCCGGCTTCGTATTTTGCCTTTGCATCTACTGCCTTTTTCCATGTTTCATATCGTCTTCGCCAACGGTAATCCATTGGACTTGCATCTTGATCGTCTCTACCTAAACGTACAAGGTTATAGAGATTCCTTGCTCTTGTTGCTGAAAGACCAGACAAAACTGGATTCACTTTAACACGTCCTGTTTCGTCATAAACGAAATCGAGGTAAGTGTTATTCAGATGTGGCCAATGGATATCTTCTCCGAAATCAGATACAGACTTAACCGTATTGCATACTTTACAGCTAAGCAGAAAGTTATTCCAAGCAGTTTCCGACCCACCATTACGACGAGCAGCACAATGTTCCATCTCCAAGGCATCCACTTCGCGCAGTCCCTCGCAATAAGAACAATAACGCCCAATATTGCCTACCAAAGGAAGTTTGGCCTCGCCGTATTTATCATAGTCTGCCTGAACGACATGCTCTATGACATTACCTCGCGAGTCAGTATATTGCACGACTTCGCCAGGTTGTTTCTTTTCTATGGGTCTCATGTTACTGACGGGCTTTACATTCAAGTTTAATTGCAGCAACATAAGCAGGGTCATCGCTAAAATCGGCCTCTATCTGATCGAGTTTAGCCTTAATCTCATTTTTATTCGCTGCATTGTTGTCAACTGCCTCAAACAACTGTTTAGCAGTTTCAACCATTTCATTAAAGCGCTGGCTACGGATATCTTGCTTCAACCCCATGCGAGCAGATGTAATGTCCTCAAGTCCTTCACGGAACGGTTCGCCTTCGGTCATGACGTCGCTATCAAAGCTTATCAGCTGTCCCTCTTTCAAACTTTGTACAATAAAAGGACTGTGAGTGCTCACTATAAACTGAATCTCTGGGAAAGCCTTCATTAAGTCCTGTAGAACATGTTTCTGCCATCTTGGATGCAAAAACACATCAACCTCATCAATCATGATTACACCAGGAGTCTTACGTATGGAATCTTTTCCTAAACAACCATTGAGTTCAATACAGCGATGTGCAATCTCAGATACTATGTTAATCATAGCCTGGAGACCATCACTCATATACGAGAAATGATGACGCTCTGGCTTATGGCCTGTTACGGTAACTACAGCCTCTATTTCTCCATTATCGAAATCTATTTCAGTCAGTGCAGGGATAGCCGTTTGAAGAGCCTCATAGAATGCTTCCCGAGTACCTTCGAACTCTTTTTGGTCTTTTATATTCTTGTCGTAGTGTTTCAGCCAATCAATTGCACCTTCAAAATCGACCTTATCGTGTAGTGCAAATTTATAGGCCTTTTCAATTCTTGAAGCTCGTTCTTTTTTCTGCACTGTTGTCCTCACTTGTGCATCACTTGTTCTTTTTGCACCGAAAGACAACACCAAAGGATAAACAGAGCAAAGTTTCTCTTTGTTACGTCTGTTCTCCATGTCACTAACCAAATCCATTAAATTCCCAACCCCATCTTTAGTATGAGTCGTATAATTACCTGCAAATTCGCGATACCAAACGACATGAACATTCTCTACTACAGCATCGTTACCATCTACAGTTTTCGTTAATGGAAAATCTGCCGTGATAGTAATCTTAGGTTTGTCCGGGTTCGGCACATAGTCTCTCTGTTCTGGATCAAAAGCCTTATATCTATCCAGCGAACTAAAATTGCGTCGATACATTTTCCCACCCGGAAGTTGACTCAAAGATTGCAAATATGCACCCAAGCCAACCTGAAGAGCTTTTAGTAATGTTGTCTTACCAGCAGTATTATTACCAATAATGACTGTAGGGTTACTATTAAAACGCACTGTTTCTTGCTGAAACCCCTTAAAGTTGATAATATTGATCTCTTTTATTCTCATAGTTCACAAAATTCTAATAATAACTTAATCAGCTATCAAATCACTGCGTTTTACTTTGAGTAAAGTAGCGATTTGGTCTATTGTCTGCAAATCTGGTTGAGACTTTTGAGAGCACCATTTACTTACTGTACAAGT
>JAILIC010000033.1 GCA_024695475.1 Treponema sp. | reverse complement strand
CATAATACTGATTTTGATGGATTAAAACTCATAGAAACAAAACATTTTATTGATGATAGGGGCTATTTTCATAAGTTTTTTTCAAAAGATGAATTTTGTAATGCAGGGCTTGCTGTTGATTTTTGTGAAGATTACTACTCTATAAATAAAAAAAATGTAATAAGGGGAATGCATTTTCAAATTTCTCCTTATGATCATGAAAAATTAGTATACGTTACATCTGGTAGTATTATTGATGTCTGTTTGGATATTCGTAAAAAATCAAAAACATACGGAAAATATTTTTCTATTGAATTAAAATGTGATAAACCTTTCGCAATCTATATACCAAAGGGATTTGCTCATGGGTTTGTATCTTTGGAAAATAATACTTGTGTGCATTACTTGCAAACAAGCTGTTATAACAAAGACTGTGATTGTGGTATTAAATATGATTCTTTTGGCTTTAATTGGGGAATTAGTACTCCAATAGTTTCTGAAAGAGACTTGCAACATCCAAAGTTGAAAGACTTTGAGAGTCCTTTTACCGGAAAAAAAGTTGTATTAACTGGTTCAACAGGATTGATTGGAAAAGAAGCTATAGAACCTTTAAAAGATCAAGGCTTTGAAGTTTATTGCCTTACATCTAAGAATTGTAATTTATTTGATTATGGAACAGTAGATCGCTTTATTGAACAAATAAAACCTGATTATCTATTGCATTTTGCATGGATTACAGGAGGTGATTATTTAACAAATCAAATTAATATAGATTATGTTGAAGCAAGTATGAATCTTCTTAAGGTGTTTCATAAATATGGTGGAAAAAGGGCTGTATATGCAGGAACCTGTTTTGAATATGAATTTAAGGATAAACCATTAAAAGAAACAGATCCTTTAAACCCAAAAACTTTATACGCACAATGTAAAGTTGAGCTTTTTAATAAGGCTTCTGAGTTCTGTAAAGGGAATGATGTTTCTTTCGGCTGGGGCAGAATATTCTATGTTTATGGTCATAACGAAAAAAAAGGTAGACTTACACAGGCTGTTGTTTCAAACTTAAATAATAATGAAGTGGTAACTATAAAATATGGTCAGTTAATTCGTGATTATATGTATACAAAAGATATTGCAGCTGCCTTTGTCCAGTTTTTACAAAGTGATGTAGAAGGTTCTGTGAATATTTGTACTGGTAAGGGTATAACATTAGGTGATTTCGCATTAAAATTGGGTAAGAATCTTAATAAGGAAAAATTAGTAAAAATTCAAAATGATATTACTGAACAGCCGATAAGTATTGTTGGAGACAATTCGATTCTACAAGATATAATAAATTTCAGCTCAAAATCTTCTTTTGAAGAAAATATTGCATCAATTTTGTATAATAAATAACGAAAAATTTTAATAAAAAAGAGGTTGAAATATGACAATAGAAATTGGAATGCCAGTTTATAGACCTTCTGGAAGATTGGAAGCTGTATTAACCGCTCTTGCACTGCAATCTTATAAGGATTTTTTTGTAACAATTTATAACAATACCGATCTAACTGATATAGAAGAAATCGAAAAGGATGAAAAAATTGTAAAAAGTGTTTCTGAAAAGTATGGAATGAAAATAAATTTAATACAGAATCTCAAAAATCTTGGTTATATGAAAAATATGCATCAAATTTTTGAAAAGGCAACAGGTGATTTTTTATTTCTTTTAGCTGATGATGATATTGTTTCAAATGATTGGATTGAGCTTGGAATGAAGGCTTTCGAAAATCCTGATGTTGGATGTATTGCAAGACCTTATTATTGGTTTATTAATAATATGAGAAAGGCTGTTCGATTTGAAGGTAAAATAAGAAATGAAATTCAATATGTAAAAATTACAAATTCTGCTGAGAATGCAGTTATGATTCATGATTGCCTTATGAGTGCTGCACAATTGTCAGGACTTGGATCATAAATGTCTGTATGACACTGACTTGTATTGATACTAACAGCTATGGTTGGTTTTGGCATATAAGCACAAATATGCTTACTGAAAATGTGTAAAAATGGATAAACATGAGCAGTAAACATATCTTCTTCAAATGGCATATCCGTTAAATATGAACGTCTAAAACCAAGTCCTGACAATTGTGCAGCACTCATAAGGCAATCATGAATCATAACTGCATTCTCAGCAGAATTTGTAATTTTTACATATTGAATTTCATTTCTTATTTTACCTTCAAATCGAACAGCCTTTCTCATATTA
>JAILIC010000133.1 GCA_024695475.1 Treponema sp. | reverse complement strand
GACAACGAGATCAGCAACTGCAAGAGTAAGGACTATACTACATAACGATATAAAAAAGTACTTCATGTTTTATAAAACCATATTTAGATGAGGTGTTTTAAATCATTTGCAGGAAGCCATTTGTTCATTTTATATACTTCGCGTTTTACCTGAAGCATATAAAATTCATTAAGCTCTTTATTGGTCAGGTTTTTACCTTTTTTTTGGAGAAAAATATATCGTTCTGTATCAGAAAGCGACAATCCCTCTATAAAAGGGGTTGTGTCCTCTTCCATAGGTTCGAGTTCGGCGCAATTATCATCATCCATTTTTTTATATGTATAATTATAAAATAATATGCTAATTAGTCAAGAAAAAATCCTCTTTGCTATTGTTTGAAGAATATATGACCTGCATCATCTATAGTCTTTTATGAGACAAAGCGATACACTTTAGTGTGATTGATAGGATAGAAAGGAATATGAAAAAAGGTTTGGTTTTGGAAGGTGGTGCCATGCGTGGTATGTTTACCTGTGGCGTTACTGATGTGTTCATGGAAAATGGAATTGCTTTTGATGGCATAATTGGTGTCAGTGCTGGTGCAACTTTTGGGTGCAATTACAAATCAAAGCAGCCGGGACGGGCAATCCGCTACAATAAGCGCTTTGCCGGAGATTGGCGGTATTGCAGTATGAAAAGCCTGATAAAAACAGGTGATATGTATGGAGCTCAATTCTGTTATGATACGCTTCCTCATCAACTTGATGTTTTTGATGTAGAGACATACCGTTCCAATCCAATGGAATTTTATATAGTAGCCAGTGATGCCGAAACAGGACTTCCTGTATATAAAAAACTAGAGACTTGTGATGCTCATGATTTAACATGGATGCGTGCCAGTGCAAGTATGCCATTAGTTTCAAGACCGGTGCATGTCGACGGATATACTCTGTTGGATGGGGGAATGACGGATTCAATTCCTCTTAAGTATTTTGAAGGCATTGGTTATGATCGTAATGTAGTTATTTTAACACAACCACGCCATTTTAAAAAGGAACCCAATAAATTGATTGGGGTGATGAAACTCTTTTTGCGTAAATATCCAAAACTTCTTGCTGCAATGATAAATCGCCACGTTATGTATAATGCTGAGACTGAATATGTTTTTGAGCAGGAAAAACAAGGAAACACTTGTGTTATTGCTCCTGAAAAACCGCTTGGCATAAGTCGTACCGAAAAAAATCCTGATGAGCTTGAGCGAGTGTATCAGGAAGGTCGTGCGATGGGAGTTAAAGTTCTTGAAAGTGTAAAAAACTTTTTGGGTTGTTAGTTTAGGATGAAGATCGCTTGTAAACTGTAGTATGAGTTTTTTGACAGGCGAGCATCTTGCAAAGTTTTAATGATAGACCAACCGTCCTAAAAAGACGGCTGGAAACGCTCAACGCATACTAAGCACTCATCCTAATTGTCCGGGTAGCACCAGTTTTTCTTTATACGGAAAAGCTGCGTCATATTGTTCAAAGGCTTTTGGATTTTCGTCAGCGACAAAATAGCCCTTTGGCGGAGCATACGTTGCTTCTATGCCATTAAGATAGCCAGGAACTAGTTCCTGTGCAAGAAAGTACGGAACGTCTGCGTCCTTTGGCTCTGCATGGTAATGAATGTGCAACTTGCTTGCTAGATCAAAGCCTGCATGACGATAAAAATCGATATTACCTTCCATACAGATAAATCCGATTCCCATCGTTTTTGCTTTTTCGAGTGCATATTGCAACAGTTTGAGTCCATAGCCTTGCCTTTTGTACTCAGGATGAATACTGATTGGTCCAAACGTCCAACTTGGCAGTATTGTACCTGTTGGCTTGCCACCTTTTTCAATATGTAGCTCTGCTTTTGAAAACATCACATGCCCAATAATAGTTCCCTCTCTTTCCATAACTAAGGAAAGAGAGGGAATAAAATCAGGATTGCTTCTGTAACAGTGCAGAACATAGTGCTCTGTACAACCAGGTCTGTACACATTCCAGAATGTATCTCTGGTAAGATTTTCGACAGTTCTAAAGTCACGTGGCTCTTCCACGCGGATACTAAAATGTGAGTTCATGTTTATCTCCAGGTAATTTTTATTGAGCTAAAAAAGTACCTTGAAAGACCGCCCAAAAGACTGATCTGGAAAAATCAAGTAGGAAATTCCAGTTCTCTATCTTTCAAGGCGTTAAACAATGAACCAAGCATTGCCAGATGTAAACATCCAGCCTCCTTTTATAGTAATTTCGTACACAGAGTATATCATAAAATATAATTTAAAGTCACGTGGTGGAATGCAGAGGTTGAGGCTGTGCGCGCAGATAAGAAGATGGTTTTAACATGGTTAAGACTGGCATCTACAGTAAACGTTCTTAACTTTGCTGTTCTTGGTGTTTATGACATTGATGTTAGCGATACTCTTACTGTATCTCCTTTAATAAAAACGGTGAAGTTAGGAATGTAAGCGTCATTGTACTATGAAGTGGTATATGTGAATAATTGTTTACTACTAACTATTGAAATAATTGCTAATAAACCTTAATTATTACTTAATAGATTCTTGATTTATGCTTAACTTGTGTTATACTTTTTGACAGGAGTTTACATGAGTCTAGGTATCAAACAGAAAATCACTATTTCTTCTATTTTATTGATTTTTGTCACAGCTACACTTATTGTGTTGTTTAGCTATCAAAAATCAAAAGCCGAGTTGACAGCAGCTGTTGAGACTGGCAACGAAGCTCTTGCTAAAGCAGTTTCTGCAAAAATTCAAATGATTAACGGGCGCGAGTTTAAAATGCTCGAAACTATCGCCAAAATCCCTGACATGCAAAATCCTGATATTGATCTTCATGATAAGTGGATTATTGCACATGCTATAGGTGTAGGTAACAGTAAGTACTATGGTCTTGGTTGTTGGGATACACGAGGTATTGGGTATGGTTCCGCCGGTAAATACAATGACATGAGCTCTCGTGAGTATTTGCAGATTTCAATGCAGGGTAAAAATGCTTTGATGGATCCTAACTGGTCACAAAGCAATGGACACCTCTGTACCTTTTATGCAGTTCCTTTCTTTGATGCAAATGGACGCCAACTTGGTGAAGTTAATGCTGTCGTAGATGCTACCGACTTATGTGAAACTATGACTGAGATTACCGTTGGTAAAGGTTCCCATCCTTTTGTTTTAAGTCGAAAGAGTGGTAAGTATGTCGCACATGAAGATCAAAAAATTGTTGAAAACGATACTGTTGCTGAAGACGTTGTGTGTGAAGGTTTTAAGCCGGTACTAAAACGGATTCTTGCAGGTGAGTCTGGTGCAGAAGTGTATTATGATGAAACGACAAAAGCAAAGATGGCTGTTGCTTATGAGCCGATTGATGGTTGTGAATGGACATCTGTTTGTGTTGCTCCTTATAATGACTTCTACAATGGTATAACTAATTTGCTCCATGCAATGATTTTGATTACTGTCATAGCATTGGTAGCGGCAACACTCATCGTATTTGTTGTTGTAAATAATGCGGTTAAGCCACTTAAAGTGGTCAGTACCGCTATTAATGCCATCGCTTCTGGTGATGCAGATCTGACAAAACGTCTTAAGGCAGCTGCCAATGACGAAATCGGTAAGGTTGTAGAAGGTTTTAATGCCTTCAGTGCAAAGCTGCAGACCATCATAGGAGACGTAAAGCACTCAAAGGATGAGCTGCTTGTCGCCGGTGAAGACATGACTGCCATATCAGAGGATACGGCAAGTTCCATAACCGAAATTATCGCAAACATCGAGAGCATGCATAAACAAATCGAAGGACAGACTCAGAGCGTAAGTCAGACAGCAGGGGCTGTTAATGAGATTGCCTCAAACATAGACTCCCTTGAGCGCATGATTGAGACCCAGTCAAGCGGTGTCACCCAAGCCTCAGCCGCTGTAGAAGAGATGATTGGCAACATCAGTTCTGTCAATGCATCTATGGACAAGATGGCAAAATCATTTAAGGAGCTGCTTGCAAATTCTCAGACAGGTTTTACAAAACAGCAGTCAGTCAATGACTGCGTACAGCAGATTGAACAGCAGTCTGCCATGCTACAGGAAGCAAACGCGGCCATTTCTGCCATTGCATCCCAGACTAACCTGCTTGCCATGAATGCCGCAATCGAAGCAGCTCATGCAGGTGATGCCGGTAAGGGCTTTGCTGTTGTTGCTGACGAAATACGTAAACTCTCTGAAACTTCTACATCACAGTCAAAGACAATCGGTAATCAGCTGACCAACATCAAGGACTCAATCAATGCAGTTGTTACTGCCTCTGAAGAAGCAAGCATTGCATTTAAGATGGTATCCGGCAAGCTTGAGGAGACTGATGGTCTTGTCATGCACATCAAGTCTGCCATGGAAGAGCAACAGGAAGGCTCACATCAGATTATCGAAGCCTTGCATAGCATGAATGACAGTACTACTGAAGTACGCACGGCGTCTGCTGAAATGGCTGAGGGTAATAAGTTGATCCTGTCCGAAGTACAACAGCTACAGAATGCCACGTTAGCCATGAAAGGTAGCATGGAAGAAATGGCTGTTGGTGCACGCAAGATCAATGATACCGGTGCTGCGCTCAGTGCTGTCTCAACAAAGGTACAAGGTTCTATCGTTGAGATCGGTACTCAGGTAGATCAGTTTAAAGTATAGAAGATAAAGGAAAGTAAGCTTTACTGTACTTGTACGATATCGCTGATTACCTGTGCAGTACTTTTCATCGGAACTCCATTTGTGGCTAGGCTTGTTTCAATCACGATGCGGTAGTCGGTGTTTGGCTCAAGATTTTCAGGCATGTAGAATTCCACCGTTTTCGGCAGATTTCGGCAGAGGTGCTCAGTTTTTATTCAGAGGCTTCTGTCTTGCACAGGTACAAGTTTGTTATCCAGTGGTGCAAAGTACAATCCGTTTTTGTCTCCGCCAAGTTTAATTGCCTTTCCGGTAATCTGCGCAGTCATTCCACGGGTGAGTGTATTGTCTGGTGCCTGCTCATCATACAGATTGATGACAGTATAGATGGTACGTCCGGCATCGGCAAATCGTACATTTTTTACGATAACGCTTTGTACTTCTTTTTCAGCAGTTTCTGACGGTGTAAAAGACAAATGTATGTGTTCTGCCAATTCTGTAAGGGACATGTCTTTGTGTACTGTGCCACGGATTGTCGGATACAGTAATCCTATATCAAACAGATTTACACTTTCTCCCTGTCGTAGTGCATTGAGTATACCTTTTTTTAATACTGCTGCCACATGGTATAATGTTATGTCGTTTAACGCTGACTGATGTTTATCGACAGCATCGGCAATGATGTTGGATATGTCTACCTTTTTAGTAGTAACCTTTTAAGCTTAGAAAATTTATTACATTTTGAACTTAGAAGTTGTTGCATTGTAAGTTTAGAAAGTATCTGTTGAGTTGATTAATAACAGGGCGATGCTTTTGCGAAATAAAAGTGTTAAGAAATCACACTTTTGGTCGCAGGTTTATAACACATTCTGGAATCAGCTTGCTTATTGCATTTTGAATGTTGCTGCGGTTTTTCTGATAGATGATTCCGACAGTTATAATCAGTGCACCGATGATGGTCAGTGCAAAGGGAAAAAGCTTTGAGCCCTTAAAAAGCTCATAGGCCATGCGCGAAAGAAATTCTCCAATGCCGATAGCGCCGAACACCATAAAAACCGGTTCTTCAAGGAAAAGTGAAACAAAGCACATCACAATATGAATGAGCAGTAGGATGAAAAAGCCTGAGGAATCTGCGTTATAGAAAAATGAAAAGCCGAATGTTAGTGTAAAAAGTCCGAACAAGTAAAGCCAGAAAGCAAAATCACGCTTCTTTTTAAGATGAAGAATATAGCCAGTGGCAATCATTAGGGTTCCGAATATTTTTGAAATGTGTGCCCTCTGAAACCAGCTAATCCAGTTTTCTCTATAAATCACCGGAACAATATCCATCGAAAGATACCAAAGGCAGAAAGAAATTAAAAAGACGATAAAGTGAAATCTGACTTTTATTAAAAACAATAATGCAACAGCGATGGTAGATAGTTCCAGCACAATCCATTTACCGCGGATCCAAATGTAAAAGTCACCATATTTGTCGCCAGACCATACGTCAGACAAATTCAGAATGCTGTAGACGATCATTGGCACGACTGCAATTGCAATACAAAATAAAAGATTTCCACCAAGTGTGATTTTAAGTTTTTGGGTAACGCCTATGCCTGCCAGCGTAAATACAACAAAATACACCATAGAAATTGTAAGTAGGGCAGCGTAGTCCATATCTGCCCAGCAGGTCCCCAATAGCCAGGTCATCCCAGAAATGATGATAAGTGAGCCTGTATAGAACAAAAACTTTTGCAATGGATTTGATTCTGTATCCTGTTCTTTTATGAAAGTAATAAAGTTATCTTTTTGTTCCTGTGTGAAGATATTGTTTTTAACTGCAAGGTCTAAATCTTTATCTGTATATTTCATATTTTGTGATTATACCACAATCGGTCGTAAAGGCAATTATTGCATTACGTCTCTTAGTTTAACAGCCTGTGCGGGCAGGCTGTTAAACCTTGCTCTAAACGCAGGGTAAGAGCAATAAGTGTCTTATTCTGCCCAGACTACACGGTCTTCTTTACGTGGAGCAGGTTTAGGCAGTTCGCAGTCCATGTATCCTACTGCACAGTGACCAATACCTTCCCAGTCACCTTCGATACCAAGAGATTTGAGTATCTCTTTGCCTTCATCACTTTCAAATTCTTCTCGGGCACGGTGTATCCAGACGCTTCCGAGTCCGAGTGCGTGAGCAGCGAGCATGAGGTTGCCCATTACGAGGGAACCATCGTACACTCGGTTTGCCCAGTCTTTTTGTCCAAGTACGATAATAATTGCCGGTGCACCGTAAAATGGATCAACACTATCTTTACCCATTACCTGTGCGTTCATCTTGCTGATTTTGTCACGGAGATTTTTGTCTGTTATAACGATGATTTTAGTAGACTGCTTACCCATTGCGCTGGCAGCATAGAGCCCCGCTTCTACAATCTGTTCCAAGTCGGGTTTTGATGGGAGTTCAGCCTTAAATTTACGGATACTACGGCGTTCCTTTATTGCTTTGATGATTTCGTTCATTCTTTTTGCTCCTTAATAACTAGAATACTAAAATCTAGTATACTATATAAAATAGGAGGTCGCAATATTTTGCTAGATTCTTTTAGCGAAGCGTACCTTGACCAGATGTATTCTTAGCATGCTTATTGTCGTTATTGTAAATCTGTGACACAATTAGATATATGAAAGAATATGAAAAGTTTGCTTTTATTACTATTGCACTCAGTATCATTTCATTATTTATAGAACAGTCAGGAATTTCGTTTTATTTTATACGTCTTTTTGGCATTGCTATAGAGTATGTATTGATTTTGACTGTCCTGACAGGGACAGTACTCGATATTGCTTCCGAAAAATATAAAATGCGCTATTTTAAGCGTCATGGCGTATCGTTTTTAGTAACCGCTATTTTTACACTCCTGTTTATCTATTCTCAGTTGTATGGAAAAGTAAGCTCTTCAAATATTGCGGTGTTAGCGTTGCTGTTACGAAATATCTTTTTGGTGTTGCGTATGTCAAGCAAACGTAAACGGGTAGCAGGCTATGTTGAAAAATTGACCGTTAATCCAGCAAAGACGATCTTGCTCAGTTTTGTTGTTGTTATTGCCGTTGGTACATTGCTGCTGATGATGGATTTTGCAACGATCGATGGGTATGGCCTTTCATTTTTACAGGCACTTTTTACTGCAACTTCATGTGTATGCGTGACTGGCTTGACGGTCGTTGATACTGCAACAGTCTTTACGTTTGGTGGACAGTGTGTATTACTCGTTTTAATTCAGATCGGTGGGCTGGGCTTGATGTTGCTTTCGTATTTTGTCATCTTTGTTATACGCAGGAGGGTATCGCTTGCTGACAAACTGATGCTTAGTTATATGTTGAGTGAGGATGATACGGCAAGTATTTATGCTTCAATGCTCAGTATTGTTTTGACAACGCTGATAATCGAAGGTATTGGAGCTGCTCTTTTGTTTGTAGGCTTTATTCCCCGTATGGGGGTGTCTCTGCGGACGGTTTGGTATGCGTTGTTTCATTCAATTTCTGCATTTTGTAATGCAGGCTTTGCATTATTCCCCGCAAGTCTTGAACAGTTTACCGAGGATTATTACCTCTTGTTTGTGCTTTCCTTGTTGATTATTGTCGGAGGTATAGGCTTTTCGTGCATTACCAATATACGGGCGATGTGCGATTCTGTCATACATAAAAAAAAGGGTATGGGACGGGTACGGCTCTCGCTCAATACAAAAGTAGTACTTATAGGAACCGCCATTTTACTTATATCGGGAACATTGCTTTTTTATATCTGCGAGTTTAGTTCTACGATGAAAGATTTGCCTATCGGTACACAATATATGCATGCGTTTTTTCAATCAGTGACCTTTAGGACGGCCGGCTTTAATTCGGTGTCATTGGGCAACCTGAGACCGGTAACGTATGTTATTTTTAGCTTATTTATGCTTATTGGAGCTGCCTCCGGTAGTACGGCTGGTGGTATGAAAGTAAATACTATTGCAGTGTTGGGAGCTTCGTTTTATTCATATTTAAAAGGTGAAAATCGCTATTATATCGGGCATTCTGAAATTGCGCACGAAAAAGTATTGCAGGCAACGTTGCTGTTTATTGCAGATGTCATGTGTGTGTGCTTGTGTGTGATTTTACTGATGATAGGTGAATCTGCCCCATGTGAGCAAATCCTTTTTGAAACATGTTCTGCATTGGGCACGGCAGGTGTTACCGCAGGGCTTACTCCTGATTTACATGTATGTTCAAAATTGATATTGATTCTCTGTATGTTTTGGGGACGTGTAGGTGGGCTGACGATATTGTCCTCTGCTTCTGCAGATATGACTAAAGATACTATTCGGTGGCCACAAGCCGATATTTCTATTGGATAAGAAATTGGGATAAGGAAAGGGTATATGTCAAAAGAAAAGGAAAAAGTTTTTGCAGTTTTTGGACTTGGTAATTTTGGGCAGACAATAGCAATGGTGTTGGCGCAGCGGGGGGCTACGGTCATAGCAATTGACAATAATGCTGAAATTATTGATGCATGTAAAAATAAGGTTTCTACAGCGATACTTATCGACTCTACTGATGAACGTGCTATGGCAAAGGCCCCATTGGATGATGTGGGAACAGCGATTATTGCTATGGATGATATGGAGACGAGCATCATTACTACCATGATCCTAAAAGACCGTGGTATTCCGTATATCATTTGTCGGGCAGTGTCTCCTATACATGCACAAGTGTTACGTAAGATTGGCGTAAATGAGGTTATTAATTTGCAACAGGACGAAGGTATTCGTGTTGCAAAACGCTTGGTTACTTCGGATGTATTTGATGCCGTAGCGGTAACTTCGGAATGTAGTATTACAGAAATTGTTGTTCCAGCCTTGTTTGTTGGAAAAAATACTGCTGCAATGGCATTGCGCGAAAAGTTTAATTTACAGCTTGCAGGTATAATGCGAGTTGTTGTTTCGCTGGATGCTGGTGGTAATCCTGTACGTAATGAGCAACTGCTTTTTCCTGACCAAGTGGAAAAGTTGTCTGAAGGTGATATTCTCATTATATTGGGAAAAAACTATGATATTGAACAGTTTAAGGAATCTGTCTAAGGATCGAGGTGCTTTGTGATTTGTATTAATGTCTGGTTGCTTACCTTTTTTGCTGGCATTTCGTTTGTTGCTGTAGGAATAGGTGGCTTTTCTTTGTTCCATTTTTTTATGAAAGAGAGTCTTAAGGTACCTGCGGAACTTGCTTTTTTTAGTATGATTATAGCCTTTATATTGTTAACTCTTGTGTATCTTTGCATTTTGATGAAGGCAAAAAAGACTACCAGTGAGTTACGGCATATAATCGACATTGTTGCCTCTGGTGGTCCTGTTGACGAAAAACGGTTTACCAAATTTGGCTCTTTGGGTAAGGGGATTAACAATGTGTTTCATACTGTTCAGGATATAAGTGAGCAACGTGCAAAACGTATTCAGTTTTTAAATACAGCAATAACCATGTTGTTTTCGTTATTTGATGAACCGCAATTATTATTGGATGCTAATGGCATTATCATTCATGTATCTAATTCCTATGTAGAAAAATATGTACCGTCTCGACAAAAAGCTGACATATTGGGAACACATATCGAGAAATGGTACAGCGAAATTACCACTTTGCAAGCATTAAACAAAGAAATGGTTGTCACACGGTCTGCAGTTACTGTCCCCTGTGAAAAATATGATCTTGATATTATGCCATTGTTTAATGAATCTTCACAGCCATCTGGATATCTAGTTGAAGTAGGCAAGGTACATCGATTTTCAAATAAAAAGTTGACGGATACGGCGTCAAAGATGGCTGAACGGTTTGCAGATGGATTATCTGTTGTGAGTAGATTAAAATTCTAGTTTTACCCCGATAGTGGCAGAAAGAGAGAGGTAATTATAATATTTCCACATGCTGATAAAGGACTCAGCCAAACTGCTTGAAATAGTAAGATACTTGTTCATTTTTGCATTGAGCTGGTGGTTTATACTATAGCTTTGTCGTTTGATTATTTTTTCGGTTGTCGTGGTAGATGCATCTTGTTGCGAAAAAGAGCAGTTAAAGCTGTCAGTCCGTGTTAGGATAACACCTGAGTCATCATACTGAGGCTTGAATAATACGATGATGCCGGTGATCGGTGATATATAACTGCGTCGCTTCCATTGGAGAGTTCCCTTTGTACTCCAGTCATGTGTGTTTTCCCAAGAGAGCTCAAGACCAGTCCTGAGCGTATTTGTGTCTGTTACATAAAAGATAGTTTGTGTGTACCCTGTATACACGATAGAGTACTCTTCTGGTTTTGTCCGCGGAACTTTTGTTGTTACTGAAAATGATGTTGTATATTCATCTTGCTCAAACCATGTTGCTATCGGTAATGAACCGCTGGTGCCAAATACATTAAAAGCGGTAAATAAAAGGCTGCCAGTATATTGATAGATGTCATTTATTTTAGCAGATGTACGGATATCACGGGCTGCTGCAAGTGATACCCCTGAAGGAATAAAGAAATCGGCCGCCGTGCCAAAAATAGGACGTTTTGCTTCTGCTTTGTAAGTACTGGTGTATGAAAGTGAATCTGCAGATGTCGCTGTCATGCTTGTATTTGATAAAATAGTTTGAGATAGTTGGGTGTCAAACATATCATGTATTGGCATGGTGGAGACAAACCAGTCTCGCTGTGCAATGCTCTGTGCAGTGTCATAAATATCATCTTGATATATGCCTCCGATGGAGTGTGTTTGGACACTGCTGCTTTCTTTTTTCCAGCTTACGGTAATGCGTAATTTTCCTACGGAAAAAGGAATACCATATTTTATACTACAGGTATCTGAAAAGAGGGTATCGGTTCCGTTTGTGTATGTACCATCTGCCATACACTCTATTGATGGCGAAAGATGGGCAAAAGGTATAAAAAATGTATTTGTCACCTCTCCTGCAACAGAACGCTTTGATGCATTTTCTTTACCGGTGGAAAACGCAATGGCAGTGCTGTCAGCCCAACCTTGATCGTAACTGGTGGCATGTATACGATCTACACTCTGTAATGATGGACGTAATTTTTGATATACAGAGCCTTTTGAATGGAGCGTATATCCCAAATTTGAATCTCCAATGCTTATGATAGATTCTACTTTACTTTTTTGTGTTATTGCCCAGGCATTGATGGTACTGTTTGTATCCCCGGTGATAGTACACGGAATGTGCAGAGGTTTTAAATCAAGACCTGCAGAATTTATTTTTGCCAAGGTATCTGCTTCGTAATCATACCGGTATATTTCGGAACCGGAGACTACAGATGCTATTGGTGTGGTAGTCATGACACTGTGACCTGCATGTGATATGTTTGATTTACTGTCGGCAGTATGTCCTATATTGCCTGCTAGTGCAATGGTTGCAACAGTAATACCTGCATTTGTGTCTCCTGAAAAATTGGTACCACTATTTTCATTTGTGACGGCTTGTATAGTTTTTGATGTTAATCCAGTGGCACTAAAAGAAAAATCTTGTAAGACAGGAAAATCATTGGCACTGAGGATTACGCCGTCTTTTTTATATGACGTGGTAACATAATCTTGCAGTATGTAGTGTGGATTGCTTTTTGATAAGAATAATTCGTCAAAACAAAACTCTCCTGTGGTATATACTGTACCGTTGATTGCGGTATTTATTTGCATTTTGAGACGGACTGGTATTATAGAAACATTTGTCGATATCGTTGAAGCGGTACACTGCATGCCATCTATGCTGACGGTGTTATCAAATCTGTCGATGGTCAGTTTGTGCCATCCCGATGTAGCAGAAACGCATCTGTTAAAGTCGTCTTGTGAGATGGTGAGCGAGACTGCTGTTTTTCCATTTTCTTGTATACCTGTGGCATCACGGTCCAGTACAAGTGTAAATGCAGGTTCGGATGTTACACTTGATAAGGTGACAGTACTATTGGGAACTGTGTACCTAAAGTATATATTGATGTTGCTGTATGGCGTTATATCGACTTCTGAAAAATAACGATACAGGGTAATAAGGTAATCTGCGGACGTAGATGGGGAAGCATTGCTTGCAATAAGTTTTGTATTTTTCCATGATACTAATTGGGCGTAGTTTTTTGCTGTGTTAAAGCGATGTATGTCGCTTGTACCTATGGCATCATATACTTGTTCTGTTGTTACGATAAAATCGGAACTTTGGCTGGTAAATACGCCTTGTTTTGCTATTTCGTACGGACCTGCATAGATGGTACCAGTGGAATTTGTATTTTGTATCGTAGAACCTGATTTTTGCACGATGACAAGTCGTGCATCGTGATAGGTGGTACATCGAGAGCGATCGCTATCCTGTAGTGTTACAGAAATTATTTGCCAGCTGGAAATGGCTGGGTTAAACTTTTGTATAACATCGGTACAAGGATCAGATGATTCATTAGTGGAGTAGATATGCCATGTTGGTATGGAGCCGGTGTCTTCAACAGTAAAGTCATCTTTTGCGGAAACCCCTAACTGGAGGTAGACGTCATAGTCGCCGTTGGTTATGTTAGTGGATTTGAGTGCCAGCGAAAATTTTGTCCCAGATGCTAACTCACTTCCACTATTCCGTAAATTAATTGCGGTTGCTGCCCATGGGCGGGTAGTGTCAGTTGTGGTCTCACCTTTCCATGCGGAAAAATTCCATGATATTGGTATGGCATAGCCATTAATCTCTGTCTCACTGGAACCATCTGCGGCGGTTACACAGCCATTGTAGGTACTTGAAAGGGATGGTGTGATTGTACTTGAAGGATCGTTTGGACGGCTGTTTAGTGTCGGTATAAAATCTTGCGGAAGAGTGGCTCCAGCATTTTTTGTTAGATACACTGTATTCGGTACTTCGTCACTCATGCCTAATATACGGTAGTAACCGGTTGTATTGTTGTTTTCGATCGTCCCTGCAACGGTGTTTGAAACCATGGCATCTTCTGTTTGGTAGGTGGTTGCCGATGCCAAGGTAAAGTAGCCCTGTTGTGTCGTATCGGCATCTGCATATTTTTTATCTTGTGCATAGGCCCATCGTGTTGAAAACGAGATGTCTGTTGCAAGAACGGGTGAAAAATGGTAGATAAAACCGGCTGCTGCTGTTATTGCTCCACTGTCTGATGTTGAACTATCCTGATACCAAGTGATATAGATTCTATCTGAGCTTGAAACCGATGATGATAGTGTTACGGTACCTGATTCTTTATCATAGTTTGCCCCACCATCTAATACACCATTTTTGTAAACTCTGATGGTACCTTCGGTTGCATCGGTGCCAATGTCAAATCGCGAAACGGGGGAATATGCACGTAATCTGACAACCATATCGGTATTGGAATTATACCCGAGGTAATAACCTGGATAGGTGTCTGCAAAAGGATAGCGTACTTCTGGATCTACTGCGGCATTGGGTACGGTGGTTGTTATATCTGATCTAAAGACATCAATATAGGTATGTGTATCAGAAAAAAAATCGGTAGATACAAATGAAAGTGCATCGGCAATTTCTGCACTGTAGATTTCGGATTCCTTGTTTGTTGCAGAAGATGCTACATAGACATCATCTGCGGAAGTGGTTCCACCGTCATAACGAAAGCCTGCTGCAAAAGGAGAAAAACCTGCTGGATGTTGTACAAGCAACATTTTTGTTCCATTGATGTATGTAAAAAAACCGTCGATTTTATCTCCTGTTTTATCGGATACGCTGTGAGTACCTTTTGCGCCTTCGGTACCTGATAGGCCACCATAAGAATAGAGTGAAACTTGTGGCTTATACACGGTGTCATCACTACTGTCTTTTTTTCCAAAGTAGGCCTGTATAGCTCCTAAAAAACCTGAGCCTGGACTGCTTATCGTACCATACTTTCCTAATGCAGTATTTAAAGTAATAAGTGTTGCTGCATTTGTAAATTCTACAGCCACTGCTGGTACAATATCATTTTTTTTTACGGCTCCACTGTCAGTGGTAAGCAGTATCTGACAACGTCCTGGCAGGAGTAACCATTGTTCATCGTTTAATTTTTTATAGGTGCGGCCTTGCAAATCTCTATATGAACCTGAACTGGACTCTACATAGATAGCACGTACATCTGCAGTAATATCGCTTGTCGGTAAGACATAGATATGACCTGTCATATATGAAGCAGGAGAGATGTCGGTATCTGAAACACTGTTATAGCCGTAGTAGGTTTTGTCATGAGATTCCAACATGTCATAGCGAAAAGCAAAATCACCTTGCCATTTTGTTTCGTTATACGCATCTGCAAAGTGTAATGCAATGCCTGGAGCTTGGTTATCTCCACCACCAATACCTCGATTTATTGTATCGATGGAATAGGTTGTCGGAAAGCGTATGCCTCTGTTAGCAATTCTTGCTTCTTTTAGATATCCGTCTCCAAGGTAACCTGCTGCAACTGTGTTTTTTTCAAACCCGTCGGCAAAGCTTGCTTCAAAATACCATTTTTTTTCAACTAAGACCCACATTGATAAATCTACTTGCTGAGAAAATACCGGCGTATGGAGTGAGAGTGCAAAAGGGGTGCCGTAGCCATAGGTTGCCTCTACGGTACTGGTGAATGTACTTTGCCAGTATCCATCAAGTATAAACTCGACTTGCTTATCGAGTACGTCATAGGCAAAGATGGTTGGACGGGTTTCTGTTTCTGGTGGGAGCTCTTCAGTATTAACGATTAAAGTTCCAGCACCGTCTGCTGTCGTTGTATGCATACTTTCTGCACAGGTTGTAAATGGGCGGGCCAATAGTATCGACAGAAAAAGAAAGAAAAATACGATATGGTCTTTTGTCTTATCCAGAGGTTTTAACAGTCGTGCTTTTTGGATCTTTACGGCTGGATTCTTTTTTTGCATTGCAAGAATAGCTTCTTCCAACTGTCTTTTTTTCTTTTCCCCAAAATCAAAGAGATCCTGTTGCTGGGAATCAGAGTTTATATTTTGTAAGTCGACACCAAGTAACCGTATACCTCTTCCTTTTTCATATTTTTTATTAAAAAGCAACATAATCCGTTCAAATAGATACGTAGAAGAAGTGACAGGACTTGAAGTTGTTTCTTGTATGGTGACAGTTGTAAAATCCTCATAGCGTATTTTAATGCCGATGGTATGGCATGAGCCTTGTTCGTCTAAGAGCCGGAACATTACAGATTCGCATAATTCAAGTAATGCCGTTCCTATGATGTAGTCGTCCGTTAAATCATAGGAAAATGTCGTCTCATTACTGATGGAATGAGATTTTGTGGAAGAAAAATTTTCTACCTCTTTACCTCGTACGGCATTGTATAAAAATGCTCCTGTACTGTTGCCAAACATTTGAGTGAGTAATTGTAAAGAGCAATCATGTATTGCTTTTGTTGTATATAAGCCTAATGTATTGAGCTTTGATCGTGTCTTTGTACCGACACCCCATACTTTTTCGAGGGGGAGAGAAAGCATAAAAGCTTCTTCTTGTCCTGGTAATACTTCAAAAAAGCCGTCTGGTTTAGACAGACCTGAACAAATTTTTGCAATGTAACGATTTGGTGCAAGTCCCACGGAAATAGTTAGACCTGTTTGTTTTTTTACTTCCTCCTTTATTCTTTTTGCGGTGTTTGATGGATTGCCAAAAAGGCGTTCGGTACCGCATAAATCTAAAAAAGCTTCATCAATTGAAATTTGTTGTATATTGGGAGTAAAAGCGGTAAAAATTTGCATTACCTGTTTCGAAAGCTGATGATATCGTTCCATGCGGGGATAGACATAGATACCATGTGGGCAAAGTTCTACTGCTTTTGCTGTTGGCATTGCAGAGTGTACTCCAAATTTTCGAGCTTCATAAGAAGCGGTAGAGACAACACTCCGTCGGTCACCTGGTTTTCCGCCGACAATAACGGGCTTACCTTTGTATTCTGGATGATCCAGTTGTTCCACTGAGGCAAAAAAAGCGTCTAAATCTAGGTGCAGGTAACAGATGTCATTCCAACGGGTCATGCTATTCACCTACGGGTATGGAAACGACTTCTCTAGAAAGTACCGTTGGAGAATCTTTGTCTTCATATAGGCCCACAACTATGATACTTGCATTTTTGTCATCAGTGGCTATGAAAGAGATCGTTATTTTTTGCGGTGGTCCATCAGGAATGATGAATTGTGCTGTTTTGCCATCTTCAGAGGATGTATATTCTGTAATTGAGTCGTAGATGGGTACATCTGTAGGACTGGTAATCGTAACTATATATCTCATTGCTGGCACTGAAGACTGTATGGTAATGATACGGGAATTAGTGTCAATAAAAGAATTTGCCGATAGCGAAACGGAGAGATGTTCTGCAGGCACATCTTGTAGAGTATAGCTTTTTTGTTCGTTATGTTGTTTACGAAATTTCCGAAGTGTCACTTCAGAAATAGTAAAGAAGACACCAATTGCTATGACCATTAAGCTTGTTGACACAGCAAGAGGAATGGTTGTCTTTTTTGATATTCGCTGGCTGTTTGACGCTTGGTGTCGTATAAGACGGAGAAATATTTTGAAAAAAGTAATAAAGATGGGCTGTAATGCTAATGCCAAAATAACATTTTTAATAAGTCCACTGTGAACTAATAATGCTATTTTTTCATTTTGGGCATATTTCCCTATGACAATACTGTAGGGGATAAACGGTAATGTCATGAGACAGAGTGAAAATATAAGAAACCAGAGTTTTCGGGAATATCTGCTGATATATACGGCAATATATTCACATGCAAAAAGGAGGAAAAGTGAAAAATCAATGGTACTAAAAATAAAGATATTGATAACCGAAATAATGGTAACATGAAAGGTATAGAGAAAAACAGAAGTCTCTCGTCGGTTAAAAAATTGTACCATAAAAAGAATGGCCAAAAGGAGAACGGTGAGAATCAGCTTTAAGCCAAATTGTAAAATCGGATCAAAGCTGATTCTGGTACTTATGGCTATAGTCATCCATTCTCCTATTTGTAAAGAGATGGTTGTGATACAGAGGATAATGGGTAGGTGATACCAATGTTTTATAAAGTCCTGCAAATTATGGACGGTGTTTTTTCCGACTAAGAATGATAGTCCACATAATACCAATAGGCTGAATACAGACAGTCCTAGATAGCCAATGACAAATAGACGCTCTTCAATAAAGATATGTTTATGAGGTAGGTGTAAGATAGTATAATGTTTGTCCCAGGTCATGGTGAGTTCTGGCTTATACGATGTAAAAAAGTTAGAAATGGTATGAATATAAGTCTCTTGTACTTTTTTTTCTGGGAGTGGTAGTGTCAGTGCTGCACAAGGAATATCGTTATTGAGAAATACTGAAACAGCTGGATTGTCCGCAAATAGATTAAATCTATATAAAGAAGGAAAGCTTCCGCTGGTGATGTCAACGGGAATTTTTTGATTATCACAGGCATCGACCAGTATTTTTATAAGCCAGCTTGGTGTCGTATCTCTGCCGCTTCCGGGGGTTATGATACAATGATCATTTGTGTTTGAAAATTGCAATATGAGTGCACAGGTCGTATCAGAATCGTAAATTTGATTAACATATAATGATAATCCATTGGATAATCCTTTTGTTAGATCGTTGGTGAAGTTTTTAGATTTATCATCTGGAGTAGTATCAAAAGTGTCTGTATGTCCAGTGGCAGGAATGAGTAGTTGTATGGTGTATGGATAGTTTTGCAGTTTGATGTATTGCAAAAAAGGAATGATGTCGTCTTTGTATTGTATAAAATCTGGATATGAAATAACTAAAACAAGCGTATCACGGATAAAAATGGTATTATTTTCTGTTTGGGATTGGAACGTAACGGTGATATTAAACGGATACTCACTTTGCTCCATGGTTAGTAATTCTTGTTTCTGTGGTGATAATTCTGCTTTTTGTAATACATTAAAAACTTCTGTACAAGTGGTATATGATGTGTAAGAATCTGCATAAAGAGGAACTGTTTCAGATATTAAGAACAACAGTGAGAAAATGAAGATGAGTGCATATCGAATTTTGTTTATCATAACTATATGGTATCGTACAAGCATATAATAAGATATGTTTACATTGCAATAGCTTATCTATATACTATATATTGTATTACATAGCACAATTAATATGTACAAAAATATCACTACTTTTATTATAGCGTTTTTTTGTCTGTTTGTGACAATTTCTTGCACAGATGGTCGACCATATTGTGACGATGCCTTTGTTACGGTGGTGTTTGAATATGCTGTCGAGAATGAAAAGCCTCTCTCGTATGTTTCTTTTTTTATAAAGCTTGATAGTGATGTATCTCGTACTGCATCTATCAGGTTTGAACATGTTCAAACAGGGTATTTTTGGACTATTGATACACCTGAAGTAGCTGTTAATTCTTTAGGAAATTGGGTTGGATACTCTTGTATTTTTCCACGTGATGGTGAAAAGATACAGCAAGGGGTCTATCGATATACGTATACCAATAAAGCAGGTGATACCTGTAATGGTGAGGTTACTTTAGAGTATCCAGACTTGTTATATACAGTAGCCCCATCAGAAGTTTCTGCTGTATTGGGAAAAAAGAGCGATAAGCGTATTGCGATATATGCAGAAAATGCTCATTTGTTGTATTATGATACATATAAAAAAGAATGGAAGACGCCTGATGATATATGGGCGGCTTTTACTTCTGCCGTTTTTTTTCAACAATGTTATGAAAGTAAGTATACATCTGAAACAACGATTATTTGTAAGATGCCTATACAACTAAAAAAAATATAGGGGTTTGATTTGAGTGATCAAGGTGATAGTAGTTCGAATGCTACAGGGACTGTAATTGATGACGATGACTCGTGCGAAAAAAAGTTTTTAAGAAATATTCGTACGTATGTATTGCGTATTGGTCGTATGACTGCGGCTCAGGAACGTGATTATAATGAGTTGTCACCGACATGGTGTATTCCTTTTGATGAAAACCAGTTATTGGATTTTTCGACAGTGTTTGGCAATACCAATCCTGTTACTATCGAAATTGGTTTTGGTATGGGGACGGCGACTGCAGAAATAGCAGCTGCAAATCCTGATATAAATTATTTAGGTATTGAAGTTCATAAGCCTGGAGTTGGCCGACTGTTGGGTGAAATCAAACGAAGAAATCTGCGCAATATAAAGATAATCCAATATGATGCAATGGAAGTATTGGAAAAGATGATTCCAGATAATTCGGTCCGGGCATTTCATATCTTTTTTCCTGATCCTTGGCCTAAAAAGCGACATCATAAGCGACGGTTGCTTACTCGTCCTCGAACAAATTTATTGGCACGTAAATTGGCTTCTGGTGGTTATCTCTATTTTGTTACCGATTGGCGTGAGTATGGAGAGTGGGCATTAGAAGAGCTTAGGCAGACTGAGGGGCTGCAAAATAGCTATACTGATTTTGCAGAACATCAAAAATGGCGTCCCGAAACTAAATTTGAAAAGAAAGGTTTGGCTGCTGATCGTATTATTAGTGAATTGTATTTTATTAAGCAGTAAATCTTTGCAAAGGATTAATATATGAGTGATTTGTTTGATATTGATGCTGCTCATCAAGTTAGTGATATGCAGAAGCGTATTGCTGAACTTTCAGGTCTTATACAACGGTATCAAAATTCATATTATAACGGAGAAGGCGAAGTAAGCGATGCAGAATTTGATGCATTGTGGGACGAGTTAAAACGTCTTGATCCTGCTAATCCTTTGTTACAGCGTGTTGGTCAGGATTCTGGTAATTTTGCAAAGCTTCATCATGTTATGCCGATGGGGAGCCAGGAAAAAGCTGCAGATCCAGAAGCCTTTTTGGAATGGGCATCAAAACATGTTTACAATGAATATTTGGTTGAGTATAAGCTCGATGGAGCCTCTTTGGAGTTACAGTATGAACATGGCGAATTGGTGTATGCGGTAACTCGTGGAGACGGTTCTGTTGGTGATGATATTACGGTTAATGCAAAAAAAATGCATGGCGTGCAACTGTTACTTCTTAACGATGGAAACCGGATGGATTTTACGGGGGGAGTCAGAGGCGAAGTAATTATGACTCATGCCGTACATGATGCATTGTATGCAGATAAAGCTAATTGTCGTAATGCTGCAAATGGGCTTATGAAGCGTAAGGATGGTACGGGTAGTGAACACTTGACACTTATCGTCTATGATGCATTGTCTCGTTCTGATCCCCAACCGTTTAAGGATGAAGAAGAAAAAATACAGTGGCTGCGTACGTGTGGTTTTACTACTGTTCCCTTACATATTTGTAAAACACCTCAGGAAGTAATTGATTATCGTGCTCAAGTTATGGATATCCGGAAGTCTCTTGAGTATGACATTGATGGACTCGTAATAAAGGAACGAGTCATCAATCGGGATGATGCACAAAGAACACGTCCGGATCGTCAAATAGCTTTTAAATTTAGTTTGGAAGAAGCTGTATCAGTTTTGCGATCAGTTGACTGGAGCGAGTCAGGCGTGACCTATACGCCTGTTGCTGTATTTGATCCTGTGGAGCTTGCTGGTACTACCGTAAAGCGAGCAAGTCTGGCTAATCCTGATACCATCCGTGCTTTGAAAATCCAATTGGGTAGCAGGATAGTAGTAGTAAAGAGAGGGGAAATTATCCCTAAAATCGAAGCTGTTTTGCCGATGCATGAAGAGGATACGGTTGCTCCTATTGTATATCCGACTGTTTGTAGTGTTTGTGGAACTCCATTAGTTGATGATGGATCGCGTTTGTATTGTCCTAATCATGTGTGTCCTAAGAAAATACATCATCAATTGTTAAAATGGATATCAGTTGTTGATATTCGTGATTTTGGCGAAACTTTAGTAACTGCATTATATAAAGATGGCAGGCTTACCTCTATTACTGATATCTATACCTTAACAAAAGAAGAATTGACGCCCTACTTTTTGACACAGAATAGTATTGATGCTGATAAAAAATCCTTGGGCGCTGAAAAAGTTATAAAGTCTATACAAGCACATACATCATTACCATTATCGACCTACATAGCGGGTTTTGATATTGAAGGTATTGGTGAGGCAAATGCTGATAAACTGATTGCTGCAGGATTTGATACATTGGATAAATTGCTTGCTGCTACAGAAGAAGAGCTTGCGTCTGTATATGGTTTTGCTGATGTTATGGCTAAGACGATGGTTGCGGGGCTTAAAGAAAATGCTGCAGAAATGCGTTCACTTATTGCTTCTGGGTATATCACAGTACAGCAAGGTGAAGCAATGGGTATACTGACAGGAAAGTCTTTTTGTTTTACAGGCGAATTGCATACAATGAAGCGATTGGACGCTCAGAATATGGTAAAACAGGCAGGTGGTACTATAAAATCTTCAGTAACAAAAGACTTATCGTATTTGGTGACTAATGATACTACAAGTGGTTCGTCAAAAAATAAAAAAGCTTCGCAATTGGGAATTACTATTTTATCGGAAGAGGCCTTTTTGCAGCTTTTTCATACCGTAGGTTGAATGTAAACGAAATAGCCTATGAAAAAGAATTCTGAAGTTGTTATCAGTTTTTTATCAACTGTCTTTCTCGGGATCTTTTTGTTATCCTTTGGGGTGGTAACAGTTCAGTTTTTTCTCTGTTTTGGAGCTGCAAAATCATTGCCGGTATCGTTTCGATATGTGGTGATGCGTGTTGTCGTATATGGTCGTGGTGTTGATGGTGGAAACGATACTATTAGTGCAAGAGTAAGTTTGTTGAATACTGAGGAAACGGAAATTGCAGTTATTGAACGTTCGTGGAAAGGTGATACACTATATATTGATTTTGCGGGAGCAGAATTCTCTGGACGTGTTGTTCATTTTCCGGTAAGTATTCATAGTAACCAGAGAAGTGAAGGAACACGTCTTGACCCCTATTATATTGATAGACATCAGTGTTTATTGTTTAGTTCAGATTTTGATAAACGGCAACAAAAACAGTTGTATCATTTGGCCCAATATTCTCTGGGGCAGGCAAGGCGTATTTATAATAGTTTTGCACGTCAGTATACGCTGGATTTATCTCAATGTGCTAGTGGTCAGTATTATTCTGTAGTTGCAGGTTTTGATGGTACCTTGTTGTTAGTTTCTGAATAGGAGCTATCAAAATGTGCTTTTGTTCCTTTACTCGTAAGTAAAATTACTCATCAAGGATACTGGATTTACCGGAAGGGTGTTAAGTCTTACTTCCCATTGAAACAGAGGTGCATTATCCGTTGATTCAGCAGTAGTTCCAATCTTTTCTTTTTGTTTGATAGTTTGCCCTTCTTTTACCGTAATTGATTGTAGATGGTAATATATGCTATATAATCCTGGCAAATGCTCAATTATAATGGTATTGCCTGAACTGATCATTTCCTCAGCAAATACGATTTTTCCATTAGCACAGGCAACTACGCTGTCTGATGCTTTTGTGGCATATGTGATACAATTGTCTTGCTCTCTGTAAATGCCACCCTTTGGATATTTATATAGTATTTGTTTTCCAAAAGAGGATTCTTTTGTTGCATTTTCTACTGGCGAGATAAAACTTGCAAGTGAGTAAATACTGGAAGAGGTGGTTGTCTCAAATACTGTGTTAAATTTTCTGTCTTGTTCTAGTTTTTGTAGTGTTATGGTCTGTTGGGGAATTGCATCGTCAGTTTCATAGGTTATTGTTTGTTCTTGAAAATCTTTTTGTTGTATGACGAGAGGAACTGAAAACTCTTGTGGTGCAGATTCTGAAATAGAATAGGTGATTTGTATGATGTAGTCATCTGGTTCTGTAAGTACTGGGACTGGAATACCTGCAAGCATTTCAATGTTGTTCATTGATGACTTGATTGGATAAAATGTTGTAGTCTCGATATGTTGTTTTTTATTTAGCAGTTCAGCAACTGCAAGGAGTTTTGCCTTTTTTATACCTGATGCACCGCTGAACTTCATACGTAAAAATAAGGCGTCACCTGGTTGGCACACATCATTATAGGTAAATTCAATGCTATAATTTTTTTCTGAATATACTGCTTTTTTTGTTGTGGCAGAACAAATACTTGCAAGTGCGATGAGAGCAAATACTATCAGTGTGTGTTTCATAAAAGTAACTCCTT
>JAILIC010000110.1 GCA_024695475.1 Treponema sp. | reverse complement strand
CATTGTTAACGACTTCGCATAAGGCTCCATTTGTTTCGCCGTATGAAGGGTGATGAAGAGACGATGTCCAAGTGTTTGTAATGACTTTTACATCGGAATCTTCTGCTGGCGTAAATAGCTTTTGAAACTCTGCATATGATGTTTGTGCTAAACCTGTTGAGAGCTCTCTTGCTGCAAAGGGGGTAATAGTATCAGGATTTACAGGAGGCTCTATAAGAACTTCTATTTGGTCACAGAGTTTCAAAAGCTATTTACGCCAGCAGAAGATTCCGATGTAAAAGTCATTACAAACACTTGGACATCGTCTCTTCATCACCCTTCATACGGCGAAACAAATGGAGCCTTATGCGAAGTCGTTAACAATGTTTTTCGAGTATATACCCCGACTCAATGGCCACGACATCTGAGTAAAACACTTTCAGAAGTTTTTTCCATTGATAAAAAAGATATCCATATCGAAAAAACACGAAGCACCAATACAAGCATTAATGGTATCTGGCGAAATGCAATATTTGTCTCACAAGCAGCATTAGCTGCATTAAAGACTGGCAAAGCTGTAAAACTCAGTTTATCCCGGCAAGATCAAGAAATATTCATGGAACATGCCATTCCTGCCATTATTTCAAATCGCTGTGTCATACAAAATAATGGTCTTATCACAGCAATGGATATTTCTATAGATTTAGATATGGGGTATACAAACCCATTTGCCCAAGAAATAATCGACCGACTTGTCATTGCAAGTTGTGGTATCTATAACATACAAAATCTGCATATAAAAGCTACTGCTCATAGCTCACATACTCCGCCATCATCACTAAGTATCGAAAGTATTGATTCGCAAGCCTTTTTTGCAATTGAAAATCAAATACAAAAAATAGCTGAAATTACTGGTTTATCTCCTGACGAATTACGAAAAATAAATATAAAGCAAAAGGCATCCACTCAGTATACGCCGTTTACATTCCATTTTGATTACATTGAAAAAGCAATCGACAGTGTATGTAAAATAAGCGATTTTAATCGTAAATATGTCACATACAGGTATGCCTCATTAGATAAAATGACTAACACACCTGCAAACACATTTCAAACCTTAGCATCCAGAGGAATAGGACTTGCCTGTGGTTTTTACGGATCTGGATATTTTAGTTCGATTCTTCATACCGCAGATCAATATATGGAAGTAGTACTTGAAAAAGATGAATCTGTTACGATACATGCAACTACTCCATCAAAACCAATTCAACAATTTTGGAAAACAATAGTTGCCACACAATTGGCAATTTCAGATCCAAATAGAATTACAATCAATTCCTCGTTTTCACCAGACAATGAACCACAATTACCAGAATCAGCTTATAACAATCTTACTGTAATGACGCAGCTATTAAAAAAATGTTGTCTTACACTAAATAGAAAACGTAATACACAAGAGTTACCCATAACTGTAAAAAAAGGTATCTCACCTTCTCAAAGAAAATCCTGGGATGCACAACAGTTTACGGGCACACCTTTTCTTGCTACGGCCCTTGCCTCTGCCGTCGTAGATTTAGAGTTAGATCCAAGTACCTATAAGCAAATTCTGAGGGGAATCTGGGTAGTTGTAGATGCAGGAAAAATCATATCAGCAAAAGATGCAGAAAATACTATTAAGCTCGATATTCAAAGATTACTTGCTATCCTCATAAAAGATGAAATAATAAAATGTCCACTTATCGATATCCGCTTTATACAATCAGATGCAGAACCAAAAGAAATACGAGGTCTCATGCAAAATGTATTACCAGCAGCATTCACATCAGCTTTAAGCCAAGCATTGGCAAATACCATTACTGACATTCCTCTTTTGCCAAAAACACTTTTTATAAAAGGAAGTCATTCATGAACATACCCTTTACATTAAACGGAAAAAAAACAATACTGGATGTTGCACCAGAAGATACACTTCTCAATGTACTCAGAGATTTAAACCTTACGTCTGTAAAAGAAGGCTGTACAAAAGGCATATGTGGTTCCTGTACCGTTTTACTAGATAACAAACCTGTACACAGCTGTCTTATCCCCAGTCTGCTATTAAAAGATACCTCTATCGAAACTCTCGAACATTTTATGATATCAGAAAATTACAAAGATATAGCAGCTGGTTTTGAAAAAGCAGGCATACATCTGTGTGGTTTTTGTAATGCAGATAAAATATTTACTGCCTGGGACATCATTCAACGCTATGAATATCCAAAAAAGCAAGATCTCTATGATGAAGTTTCACATATAACTTGGTGTTGTACCGATCGCGATACCTACATCAACGGAATCATTTACGCAATGTTGCAGTACAAATCTCGAAAAGGAGCAATAAAAAATGGCCGAAAATAATACAATTGTTTGCTTTGCTCGCTCCATACAGGAAGTTCTCTACCAGATTAAGACTGTAAAAAATCTGCAAATCGTAGGAGGATGTACAAAACTCGATACATTACCTCAAACCATATTATCTATCAGGGCCATCAATGAATTATCAAAAATAGAAAAACATGAACGCTTTATAGATTTTGGACCTGCTGTAACACTCGGACAAATGCTTTCAATTGGCGAAAAACATCTTCCCCATATCCTCTATGAAGCAATCAAGACTATTGGTAATCCTGCAGTTCGTAATATGGCAACACTTGGTGGCAATATTTGCGGAACAGGTACAAAAAAGACTTTATATGCACCATTACTTGCCTTAGGTGCAAAACTAGACTTAACCAGTGAAGAAAACACCATCCATCAACAAATAACACAATTTACTGAAATACCACAAAACTATATATTAACCAAAATCAGCATTCCCATTAATGACTGGGATGTTTCCATCTTCAAAAAACTGTGGTCATCACCATCAAAAATGGGATTATCAGCATCCTATGCATTTTTAGCAAAAACAGAACGCAGCATCCTTACCAATGTCCGTATTGCATATGCAGGACCAATATGCTTCAGAAGTCAAGAATTAGAGAATAGTATCATCGGCTCAAAACTTCCGCTTTCAATTGAAAAAATCAATTTTTTTACATCAGAAGCAGAACATCAGTTTGATGCATACTACAATGATGAAAATCTTGATCCAATCATCAAGCAACAGTTTCTCAAATTAATATCGTATTCGTTTGCCCAACTTACTTAATTAACATCGCATCGCCATAAGAAAAGAAATGATACTTATTATCAACGGCGACCTTGTATGCATTAAGGATATGTTCTCGTGAAGCAAAGGCACTCACCATCATTATCAAAGTACTTTCTGGTGTATGAAAGTTGGTAAACATCTGATCCACTACTTTCCACGTATATCCAGGATAAATAAAAATCCGTGTACCACGAGTACCCGGCTGTACAATTCCCTGCTCATCAGCTGCCGACTCCAAAGTACGTACTGAAGTAGTACCCACACCCAATATAGGTCTACCGTCTTTTTTTGCCTGATTAATCTTTTGTGCAACTTCAGCAGATACGGTAAAGACTTCTTCATGCATTTTGTGCTCTTCAATCGTATCTTCCCGGACTGGCAAAAAGGTACCTAATCCAACATGTAACGTTACAAAGTCACGTTCAATTCCTTTAGCATCAAGACGTTCAAACAATTCCTTAGTAAAATGAAGCCCAGCCGTAGGACAGGCAGCACTACCAGTATTTTTAGCATATACTGTCTGATAGCGCTCACTATCTTCATTGGTATCACCACGCTTAATATACGGAGGCAGAGGAATATGTCCATTATGATCGAACCAAGTTTCTTCAAGTGCAAAGTCAAAATGAATCGTTCTCAACTCTGTTCCTATATCGCCTTCATGCTGAATGATTGTTCCAATCGAACCATCTGGAAAAGAATACCGCATGCCAGGCTTTTGCTTTTTTGCATTATGAACGAGTACCTTCCATGAAGTACCATCAGCGTCAACTTGATGTAAAAACATAAACTCTTGTTCCCGCCCGGTACTCTCTTTAATTCCATATACTCGGGCACGCCGAACACGAGAATCATTAAAGATCATCAAAGTATCAGGATCAATCAAATCAGGTAAATCCTGCATGACATGATGTGCAATTGAACCATCAGTACGTCCCAACAACATTAATTTATCTTGACCACGAACATCACTAGGATGCTGCGCAATCAATTCCTGAGGTAAATCAAAATAAAAGTCTGTTCTGAGCATCGTTAATTTTATCCTTCGGTACCTGTAACGCTAAATGTTGATAAGCCTTTTCGGTTACAATACGACCACGCGGAGTCCGCTGAATTAAACCACATTGGATTAAATAAGGCTCATAATAATCCTCAAGGGTATCAATAGACTCACCAATAGAAATGGCAAGCGTATCAGCACCTACCGGGCCTCCGCCAAAATTTTGTATTATAGACAACAGAATTTCTCTGTCATATTTTTCTAAACCAAGACTATCAATACCAAGCTTTTTTAATCCATCATTGACAATCTGTATCGTAATACGCCCCGCACTATACAGCTGGGCAAAATCTCTCATACGCCGTAGGATACGATTTGCCACACGAGGAGTACCACGAGAACACTGCGCCATCAACAAGGCGGCATCATCATCCACCGTAACATGAAGAATTGTTGCTGAACGTTTTATAATCTGAGCAAGTTCTTCATGAGCATAATAATTAAAACGTTGAATGATACCAAAACGGCTGATCAACGGACTAGACACCATACCAGCTTTTGTAGTAGCTCCAACCAAGGTAAACTTTGGTATCGGTATACGTACAGTACGAGCCGCAGCCCCTTGCCCTATAATCCAATCGAGTTCATAGTCTTCCATAGCAATGTAAAGCATTTCTTCTATTGCAGGTTTAAGACGATGAATTTCATCTATGAAAAATACCGTACGTGGAGTAATCGTTGATAAAATACCTGCAAGATCTTTTGGTTTTTCTAATGCAGGAGCACTCGTCACTTTAAAATCTGCGCCAAGTTCATGAGCGGTAATCTGTGCCAGCGTTGTTTTTCCTAACCCTGGGGGTCCAATTAAAAAAAGATGATCCAGTGGTTCCTGTCGATCACGGGCAGCTTCTATAAAAACAGAAAGATTTTGTTTTATACCTTCTTGTCCCAAAAATTCTTTAATAAGTTGAGGACGGAGTGACCCTTCCTGCATATCATCATCAGCAGGTATATCCGGACGTACAATAGTAGATGTCATCGGGCAAGCTCCACAAGAGCACAGCGAAATACCTCTTCTTCTTTACCTTCTCTATTTTTGGCAACAAAAGATTCATCTTTGAGCAATGTAGCAACGATAGTATCAACTGCTTGTTCACAATCTCGTCGATCATACCCCATATTTGCTAAAGAGGTAATAACATCTGCAAAAGCATTGTTTTTCTGGCTACGTGATACACTTGGTATAGTATCTTCAAGCGTAAGCTTGCCTTTTAATGCAAGCATCATTTTTGCAGCAGTTTTTTTACCAACACCGGGTACCTTTTCCAAAATGGCAACATCGCCCGAGTCCAAAGCCTGTACCAACTGAGTTGCCTCGATGTTAGATAAAATCTTAAGAGCCCCCTTCGCACCTACACCATCGACCTTCAGTAAATCAAAAAAGAGATCGCGTTCCTTAACTGATGCAAAACCATACAGTTTCAACATATCTTCCCGGACATACATCCACGTATACACACGTGCTGTCTGACCTACTGGAGGCAAGGCATCTAATGTACTGTCAGGAACAGCAATATCCCATTCTATGCCATGAGTATCAAGATATACAATATTTGGAAATTTACCAGTTATCGTACCAACCAGACTATTGAACATGGACATAAGTATAGCAAAATAGAACGTTTTATGCTATATTAATATAACATATGGCCATTATTGAATTAAAGAAAGTTGGAAAACTATATCAAATGGGGAAAATTCAGGTGCAAGCCATCAAGAATGTTTCCTTCAGTATAGAGAAAGGTGAATTTGCAGCTTTGTCTGGTCCATCAGGTTCTGGTAAATCCACTCTATTAAACATTACCGGTCTTATAGATCTTCCCACTGCTGGAAATGTATATATAAATGGAATCGATGTCTATGAAGGTTATGATGTATCAAACAACAACATCAAGATTCCAGCAAAACTAGATAGAAAATTAACAAATCTCCGTCGCATTAATCTCGGTTTTATCTTTCAAAATTTCAACCTGATTCCTGTACTCAATGTATTTGAAAATGTAGAATTGCCTTTAAAGCTTGGTAAATTTCCAACAATGGACAATCTATCAAAAGCAGAAAAAACTGAGTGGATAGATTATCTCATCGAAACAGTAGGTCTCTCCGATTGGAAAAACCATAAACCATCGGAGCTCTCTGGTGGGCAACGACAACGTGTAGCTATTGCTCGAGCACTTGCTACAAAAGCTTCAGTCATACTTGCCGATGAACCAACTGCAAATCTTGACTCTAAAAATGGCGATCAAATACTAAGCCTAATGCAAAAGCTAAATAAAGAACTTTCCACAACATTTATTTTTTCAACGCATGATGAAAAAATAGTCAATATGGCAAATCATGTCATTTACATAAAAGATGGAAGTGTCATTAACGAACAACGAAAATAGTCTTTTGCTGTATGAGATATGTCGAGTAAAGTCATACTCGTGTTTATACCTTCACTGTTTTTAATGTATACCTTTTCTAAATAAAACGACCACTTACAATCAAGAACCTCTCCTGTTCGTAAGTGGCTGTAACAGCTTATTTGCTATATTTTTTTTCGATATCAGTAATCATTTGAATGCGCTCTGCATGTCGTCCACCTTGAAACTGTGCAGAAAAGAATGTATCAACAATCATTTTTGCAAGCTCAACGCCCACAACCCTTGCTCCTAACGCAATGATGTTTGCATTATTATGCTCCACCGTTAACTTTGCAGTATATGGCTCGCTACAGACACATGCTCTGATTCCCGGCACTTTATTTGCTGCAAGAGAAATACCAACACCTGTTCCACAAATCAGTACCCCCTTTTCAACAGCACCAGATGTTATTGCTTCTGCCACTTTTAACCCATACTCTGGATAATTATCTTTTGCATTTGGATCATAAGATCCGTAATCGACACACTCATGACCTTTTTCTTTCAAAAAAGACAAAAGCTCATTTTTTAATTCGACTGCAGCATGATCACATCCAAAACCAATTTTCATAACATACTCCTTATATGAATACTATAGCAAAGCTATTCAGTATCTCCAATAGCACATTTTGCAGAAAGCAAACCTGTTCTGTCTCGCATAGTAAAATGAGAAGCCATACCAGCACTACCTGACAAATCAATCCAATGGCTTACCAAAGCTTTTGCAGCAAGTTCTACCCCAGCCATCAAATCAATAAAGGAAATTTTAGGATTATCTTTTATTAATTCAGCGGCTTTATTACGGCAGGCAACAAAAACGTCAGTAACAACATTAATTTTATTTATACCAGAATCAACAGCTTTTAAAATATTTTCATCACCACTACCACTACCACCATGCAATGCAATTGGCATATTACCAGTAGCAGCTTTAACTTCTTTTATGCGATCAAAATTAATATGCGGGATCATACCTTTTGGATACTCTCCATGCGCTGTTCCTACAGCAATTGCAAGACAATCAACACCAGTTTCTCTTGCAAAACGAGCAGCGTCATCTGGATTTGTATATACGGATTCATCTTTTTCGTCACCATTTGCTGCCATACCGACATGCCCCAGCTCACCTTCAACAGCCATGTCAAATGTATGACATAAATCAACGATACGCTTTGTTTGAGCAATATTTTCTTCAAAAGATAACAAGGACCCATCATACATGATTGATGAAAATCCATTTCGGAATGCATACATCAAACGTTCTTCCTGATTACCATGATCAAGACACGTAGCAATAGGTACAGGCGTATATTCTGCCAATGTTTTTATCATAGGAATAAGAAGTTCAGCTTTTGCATGCTGACGCATCATATTTTGACCAAGTAGAAAAATGATTGGAGCTTTTTTTTCGTTAGCTGCAAAAACAATACCCCTTGCAGTTTCCATATTGATTGGGCTTGTAGCAATAACCGCATAGTTGTGCTTAGCAGCATCATCCAAAATAGTTTTCAAATTAACGTACACAACGTACCTCCTCACTGATACAAATAAAAGTATAGCATAAGTAACACAAAAAAGTGAATGAGCAAGTAAAAAACACACTCTCTTTTAGATAATTTTGTATATTTATGTTAAAAATAAAGGATAACTAAATATTTTACTCATTTTTACTTTCTTTTGTTGACAACTTTGATTTTTGGGATGAAAATTATTATAAGATTTTCTTAATATTTGGAGGAACAAAATGTTTAAAAGATTTGCAATGTTTTCTTGCAGTCTATTACTTTCTGCATCACTAACCTTTGCAGGAGGATCAAAAGATACAAACGGTTCAAAGGTAACAGAAAAAGATTTACCTCATGACCAACTTGTTGCTGCGGCACAGGCCGAAGGGACATTAACAATCTACACACATTCCAGTCGTACTGCAAAAGCAGCTGCTGCTTTTACCGAAAAATACGGAATCAAAGTTGATGTAACCCAGCTCAAAGACAGCGAAATGATTGAAAAAGTATCAAAAGAAGCCGCTGCTGATTTGGATGCTGCTGATTTAATATTCTGTCAAGATGGTAGTCGTGTTTATCCAGAACTGATTTTGACAGGATATGTCAAAAATTATATTCCACCAACCGTACGTGGGCATATCATCAATAAAGATTGGGAAAATCCTTTTGTATGGGAAATCATGCCTAAACTCTTTATTGCAAACAATGAAAAAGGTGATCCAACACTGACTAATGTCTGGCAGTTAACAGAACCAGCATACAAAGGTAGAATCCAGTTTAAAGATCCATTCTCAGAAGGTGTAAACATGAATTTCTTCACTATGGTAACCAATGATGAATGGTCTAAGAAACTAGCACAGGCTTATAAAGAATTGTATGGAAAAGAACTAAAGCTAACAACAAAAAATGCTGGTTATGAATGGATCAAAATGCTGTTTGCAAATACAGTTTATGGCAAGAGTGATACTACCATTGCTGAAAATGTAGGTGCAAAAGGACAGGATGTCCAGTTGTACGGTTTGTTCACCTCTAATAAGCTTCGTACTGCAAAGGCAAAAAATCTCTCCCTTGGTGTTTTGTATAACGTTAAGCCATTTACAGGTTTTATGTATCCAGCATATGCATTCCTTACAAAGAATGCAAAAAGCCCAAATGCTGCAAAACTATATCTTGAATTCTCTATGACAAAAGAAGGATGGGAACCATTCAATACTTTGGGTGACTATTCAGCCGTTGAAGAAATCAAGAACAACAAAGAAGATTCTTATACATTGGAAGACTGGCAAAAAGAACTCGTTTTCGAAGATCCTGTATGGTGTGCTGAAGCACGTTCTGATGTTGAAGAATTTATCAGTAGCCTGAAATAATTTTTCAATTGAGTTTGCAAGGCTGCCTGCCACTCAGGCAGCCTTTTTTACTACACACATTACATTATAAAATCAGGATAGTACATGAATAAACGTTTTTATAAAATTCAACGATTTTTCAAAAAACCACATAATATAATTCTCGTGCTGCTCTGTATTTTTTTAGCGTATCTTACCTTGATTCCTTTATTTACGATGATAAAGGATACGATAACTGTACACGTTGCAGAATCAATGCGACTAAAAAAATCACCAAATTCGTTAACTTTTGCACATTGGGCAAAAATATTATTTGATCCGAGCAGTCTCTCCATTTTCTATAAGCCATTCCTTAACTCGTTGATAACTAGCCTAGGAGCCTGTTTGGTAGCGCTCGTATTTGGTGGTACATTTGCTTGGTTAGTAACACGATCAAATATGAAATGGAAAAAAGTACTGTCGGCGCTGTTTATATTCCCTTATATCATGCCGTCATGGACGTTAGCATTAGCATGGTACAACATCTTCAAAAACTCTGTTGTTGGAGGTGTACCAGGAACATTTACCGCCCTTACCAATTTAGCAACACCAAACTGGTTTGCTTATGGCGCATTTCCTATCGCATTGGTAACAGGATTACACTACTCTCCTTTTGCTTACATCATGATTGGTGGTATTCTCCGCAATATGGATGCAAACTTGGAAGAAGCAGCTCTTATGCTCAACAGTACAAGGAGACGCATTCTTTTTAAAATAACCATACCAATGGTTTTACCTGCAATCTTGTCAACATTCCTCTTAGTTTTTTCATCTGCAATGAGTTCTTTCGCTGTTCCTACGTTCTTAGGATTGCCAGTTCGCTATCAAGTATTGACAACACAACTCTATCGCACACTTAATGGTCTTAATCCTGGTCAAGGCTATTGTATTGCCTTTATCATGATTTTCCTAGGCGTGTCTATTCTAGCTTTTAACCAACGCCTCACTGGGGTAAGGAAAAACTACACAACAGTCACCGGTAAAAGTAGCAACATTGCGCTGGTAAATCTCAAAAAAGGACGCACTCCAATCTCGCTATTAGTCTTTGTATTGGTAGTCTGTATTTCTGTCATTCCTCTTATCAGTTTTGCACTTGAGTCAATCATTCTTTTACCTGGTAACTATTCCCCAAGCAACTTTACATTGCAGTTTTGGGTTGGTACCGCAGAACAAAATAGCATCGCAAACAGTGAGCCAGGTTTGTTAAGAAACCCAGCACTATGGATGGCATTGCTTAACAGCCTCAAACTCTCTGTTATCTGTTCGCTTACCGCAGGCACTATCGGCTTCTTAGCTGGATATGCAATCGTCCGTGGACGCGGAACAAAACTTGCCACAGCTGTTGATAATCTCACATTTTTTCCGTATTTGATGCCTTCAATGGCATTCAGTGCCATCTATCTGTCAATGTTTTCAATCCGTCGTGGCATTATGCCATCATTGTACGGATCATTTGCATTGTTAGTAGTCATTGGTACAGTAAAGTATCTGCCATTTGCAAGTCGAAGTGGTATCAACGCAATGATGCAGCTGTCTACTCAAATTGAAGAAGCTGGTGAAATCATCGGTGTATCCTGGGCAAAACGAATGGTTCGTCTGGTTATCCCTATTCAAAAGAGTAGTTTTATCTCGGGATATTTGCTGCCATTTATCAGCTGTATGCGAGAGCTATCTCTTTTTGTATTACTGGTAACTCCAGCAAACCGCGTATTAACGACTTTACTGTTCTATTACAATGAAAAAGGATGGAACCAATACTCAAACGCCATCAACTTAATGATTGTCATCATTGTACTGGCAATAAACTGGGGCGTAAACAAAGCAACAGGTGCTTCTATCGACAAAGGAATTGGAGGTTGACATGCCTAACATCGAATTAAAAAATCTCACAAAAAAATTTGACGGCTCTTTTGTTGCCGTAGATAATCTTTCTATTACTATCGAAGACGGTGATTTTATAACACTACTTGGTCCAAGTGGTTGCGGAAAAACAACAACACTCAGACAGATTGCAGGTCTAGAGACCCCCACATCGGGGACGATAACAATCGATGGTAAAGTTGTTTTTTCATCAGATGAATGTATAGATGTTTCTCCTGCAGAGCGCGGTGTTGGTTTTCTGTTCCAGAATTATGCGCTTTGGCCACATATGACCGTATACCAAAATATTGCTTTTGGTCTTGAAAATCTCAAATGGGATAAAGCAGACATTGATAAACGTGTAAAAGAACTGCTCAAACTCCTTCGTATTGAAGATTTTCCAGACAGATATCCAGCAGAGCTCTCTGGCGGTCAGCAACAGCGTGTAGCCATAGCGCGTACCTTGGCAACAAACCCTCGCGTATTGCTTATGGACGAGCCTCTTTCAAACTTGGATGCAAAGCTGCGTATGGAAATGCGAGCAGAATTAAAACGGTTGCATCATGAGACAGGAGCTACATTTGTCTATGTTACCCATGACCAGCTGGAAGCAATGACACTTGCAACAAAGATTTGTTTGCTTGATAAAGGTAAGCTACAGCAATACGCTCCTCCACTTACGGTCTATTCAAAACCAGCAAAT
The DNA here is from genome assembly GCA_024695475.1 of Treponema sp. GTDB lineage: Bacteria > Spirochaetota > Spirochaetia > Treponematales > Treponemataceae > Treponema_D. Next base: position 2,867 of record JAILIC010000110.1, on the reverse strand, counting down.
ACCTTTGTAGCAGACTTTGTCGGTAATCCAACAATCAATATGCTAAAAGCTTCAGTAACAGGAATTGCAACTGATGGCAGTTTGTCATTACAAGCTCATAATATAGCCTTTACATTTAAACCAACAGAAAAAGTAAACTGTGCGCAAGGTGATGACATCATAATTGGTATTAGACCTGAGTATATTTCGCTTGCAGATTCAGGTCTTGCCGTTACAGTCGTTTCATCTTTACCCGGTGGTATGGAAACTATCCTAAAAGTGAGAGTAGATAACGATGTTGAGTTTACTTCGGTATTATTTGGTTTAAAAGACTATGCCGTAGGCGAAAAACTTTTTATCACATTCCCCACAGATTCATGTGTATTGTTTGATAAAGATACTAACTACGCAAGTTGTGGCAAATTAACTATAGAATAGCTAGCTAAAAAGGCAACACGTCACATAAGTGTTGCCTTTTTTATTTCCTTAATCAGTTGTAAAGCTATTTACATCTTCACCAAGTTTATTAACATTCATATTTAGTTCTTCTACACACTGATCAAGATTCATTCCTGTTTTAACAACCTCTTGAGCATGCATAGACATAGTCTCAATACTGTTGCGTACAGTATCAACTGAAGATTGGAGTCTGGACATTTCATCAAGAATATGAGTACTTCCTTCAGCCATCAAACTTGATGCCTTACGTACTTCTTCTGCATTTTTGTCCATTCCTTCAAGAGAAGAAATAACATGACTTGAATCTTCATTTTGTTTTTCTAGAGACATTCTTACTGACTGAACAAGACCATCTGTTTGCTGAATTCGATCAGAAACACCAGAGAATGCAGCACTAGAATCCAGTGATGCTGCAACAATTTCTCCAATACTATCTTGAATATTTTTAAGTTGATCTCCGATTGTCTTTGACTGACCAGAAGATGTTTCTGAAAGCTTTCTTATTTCATCAGCAACAACAGCAAATCCCTTTCCAGACTCCCCGGCATGAGCAGCTTCAATTGCTGCATTCATTGCAAGAAGATTTGTTTGACTTGCAATTGCTGCAATTGCAGCATTGGCTTCTTGCAACATCTGTGACTGAGTTTCAATCTGAGAAATTCTAGCATTGACCTTTTCTTGTTTTTCCATTCCACTACGAGCTTCCCTATCAAGTTGACTAAAAGAATCTGCCATTGTTTCCATAGATTCACTGATCTGATCAATACTTTTTACTAACTTTGCAACAGAAAAAGAAGAATCCCGAATACTTTTTGTCTGGGAATCAATCATACCATTTACATTAGAAATACTAGATGCAACTTTCTGTATCACTTGTGAAGTTTCATCAAAACCATCAGACTGTTTTTGAATATGTTCCTGAATGTTTTCAATACTTAATCTAATACTAGTCATCGAATCCGAAACAGATGAAACACTATCCCTCATATTTTCAGAAACAATATCAAGATTTGCACTTGAAGTCTTAATTGAAACAATCATTTTTTGAAGATTCTGAGCAAAACCATTAAAGCTGTCTACTACCGTACGCATTTCCTTCGTAGGCGGTATTACAGCAATACGTCGAGTAAGATCAGCATCACCAGATGAAATATCAGACAAAGCTTTTGCAGTAAGACGAATTGGACGTATTATACCATGTAAAATAATAAACAGAACCACAAACATAACTGCAAACAAAGCAACAAATGAAACAATGATAAGATGAACAGACTTATTAACGAATGAATTTACAACAGTCGCTGCCTTTCCATAAACAAAGTACCAATGAGTACCCTCTATTAGCGTTGATTTATAATAGAAAGAAATTTTCTCATCTCCTACAACGGCAGAAAAAAGTTCATTACTACCAGAAAGGAACTTATCAGATAAATCTTTATAGGCACCATTCTCAATGCTTTCAATATTATCTTCTGCTGTATATTTTTCATGAATTGCAAAATACCCCTTGTCAGTAAGAATAAACATTCTTTCATCCTCATGCATTTTCTTTGTAATAATATTCTTGATAGAGTCAAGAGGAAAGTCAACTGATACAACCCCCAAAGATTTATGATTTGTATCAAACACCTGCTTAGAAATACTAACAATCGAACTTTTTGTTTGATCATCGATATACACATCGGAATAAACAAAACTATCGGGCTCTGCCACTGCCCCTGTATACCAAGGACGTGAAAGGGGATTCCAATCTGCATCTGGTTCCCAGCCTGTACCATCATAATAAACACCATCCAAAACCCCATAGAAGCCTGTGGAATCAGTATAGGATTTAGTAAGATTTATAAATACATTCAAATTTTCTGCTTCTGAATCAAACATGCCATCTAAAAAAACATCAGCAAGAGCTTCTAACAAGACCCTGGGTTTCTGAAGAGCACCCATGACATACTCACTAGCAGCATCACTTGCAGATACAAGCCCTTCTCGCATCTGTTGGTTTGCATAAAAAGTAAGACGTCGAGATGTCAGGACCGTCATAATGAAAAATAAAATTATAGTAGGGATTGCAATCATAAGAAGAGTTCGTTTTAGTAATGTCATAAAATAGTCCTTTTTTCTAAGGAGTGATAGATAATAATACTATTTTGAGTATTAATAACTTAAAATCTACTTCAAATTATATATCATATTTTAAAATTGTCAAAATTTATATATATATTTATGGAATTTCTATATTAAAAATAATATTAATAATTATTATTCCAAAATAGTTATTTCAACTCGCCTATTTCTTGCCTTTCCCAATGTTGTTTTATTATCTGCAACAGGTTTTCGTCCTCCATTACCCTTACAGATAAAAGAATTTGCTGAAATACCACGTTCAGTTAAAGCGTCAGCAACAGCATGAGCTCGATCTTCAGACAAGG
>JAILIC010000105.1 GCA_024695475.1 Treponema sp. | reverse complement strand
TATATATAAGTGTTTATTACGATATGGTGTAAAATGATTATTTTTTTTATGTTTGTCTTATGATTTTAGTGCATATCAATGTAAACTTTAGTATGAGTTTTTTGACATGTTATCAAGTCGCGACTTGATAACATATCGAATCGAGAGGTGACAACATATCGACAAGGTTTCCAGAAATGTGACACGGAATAAGTTATCGTAGCCCCTCAACGCTAACTAACGTTGAGGCACGGTTTGAGCAAGAATGCTGGCGCAGTTTGAGTAAAATTGAAAATTTAATAAATCAACGGTATAATCATTTTGTTGGAGGACAATATGACTACTGTTCTCCGCGGTATGAACAAGTATGAAAAAAATTATTTGTGTAATATTTAGTGTAACAGTTTTGATGTGTTCACTGTTTGCGGATAAAAGTCGTTTTTACGAAAACGGCAAGGTAATCGATACACTGTATGTCGATTCTGAGGACGGCTTAAAAGTGCGGGATTATCCTTCACTAAAATCCAACAGACTCTGTGGACTCCTGTACAGATTCCCTGTCAAAGTCGTGGCAATCGGGCGTGAAGAAACGATAGACGGTATCACCGCTCCGTGGGTAGAAATTCTAATCCCACGTTACGAATGGCACGGTTATAATCAGGAATTCGGTTGGGTTTTCGGTGGGTATCTTTCAAACAAAAAGCCTGAATTTTTGCCAAATAAATGGACAGAAAGTGATTTCCGAAGATTTTTGTCAAAATGTAATTGGATTGAGGACAGGGATTCTTCACATCGGGAGATTCTTTGTTTTGAGGAAAGCGGTGATTTTAAAAGGCATATTGAAGAAATGGGAGCCGGTGGATTCGGTACCTGGAAGCCAGATTTTAAAAACAAGTCTGTAGCCGTAAGCTCTGCCTTTGTAATGGCTGGAGATGATGATAATACGCTTGCATATAACACAGAGACTTTCAAGATTGAAAATATCGAAGAGTTTTCTATTTTAATAAACGGTCAGCGATATATTTCTGATTGCCGCTATGGAGTATTGGCTAATGAAAAGAATTTCAAAGACTTTGATAAAAACAGTTCTGATTTTAATTCAAGTATCAGAGGATTTATGTTCGTCTTCTATTCTTCCGAAAGCATTTTTGATTCGGTATACCGCCAGACAGATTCATGGCTGAAAGATTCGTTCATCAGTTTCGGAGTTTACAATTCTCTGAACGAAGATTATATGAAATCATACCACGACTATTGGAATCCGATTATGGCGGAACATCAGAAAAAAGCCGACGAGATGGAATAATTGGTAGCATACGCGATGAAACAGAAAGTCGTAAAAATCATTCTTGCGCTACAACTTTCTATCTATGCGGTTGCTCTTGTAGCTTTTCTTATTGGTCGCTTGGACGGCATACACTATGTTTTAGACGGCGGGCAGGTTGTCGAATCTGACTCGGCTGTTCTTAAAATCTTGGGAAATATCGGCGATGTTGCGAATGGGGTCTTTATGTTTACCTTGATTTTTGGCTCAATTCCCTCGCTCGTGCTTGCTGTTCTGGGCGTGGTCTTTTCGCTCCTTGTGAACCGCGGTCGGCTGGCGAAAAACTGCTATTATGTTTCAGTTTTGAACCTGATTGTTTCAGTCTTTTGGGCAAAAATGGTAATTGGATTTAATATCGCGTGGGCTTATCCGTCTGAGCCAAAGCCGTCTCCCGTGTACAACCTTACGTGGCACATCTTGGACGACTCGATTCAAGACGAAAAAATCACGTTGAACTTATCTACCTGGGATAAAGAGAAGACTGCGACTCGCACGCTCAAGGCTGGAAGAACAAAACAGATTCGGCTTCCCGACGAGAGTTTTAGAGAAGTCGAGGGAAGTAGTGAAAACAGTGACACGCTCGTGTTTGTTCCCTACGGATTTTTTATCCAATGGCACGAGGACGGGGATTATTGGTCAAAAGCTGATCCCTACGAAATTATCTTGTACAAAAAGCCTGTAATCATCGAGGACGAAGAAGCCTTCAGAATGGAGAGTGTTCCGTGCGATGCGACATTTGAGCTTTGCTATTGGGATAAAGACGCGAGCCGATTCGTTCACATCGAATCAAGCAACGGCGTTTTTTACAAGAAGGACAAAAGCGAAGAGCTGCTTTTGGATTCAGAAAAAGAGTATCCTGATTCAGATGAGCAGTTCAATCTGTTTATGAGCGTGCAGAGTGCAGTTTATGCGGACACAAAGCACCTCATAACACTTACTTACGAGCGCGACAAGAGCTTTTTGCCGGTTAAAATCATTCGCACGTATATGCAGGACGACAGGGAAATCAAGACGTTAAACGTGGAGCTGAACGGCACACAATGGATTAAAACGCAGTACGTCAACGAATCGACAGGCGAGCCGATTGCAAACAAAGCTGTTCACATTTATGTGTTTTACGATGATAACACAGAGGGTGGCATTTACACGCAAACCGACGAAGAAGGTTGGCTTTCCGTGCAGAATATTCCCGACGGCGTTGAGTGTTACGCAATGTTCGCCGATTAAACGGAAAAACTAATGAAAAAAATACGCTTTGTAAGAAATATTGTTGAAGGAATTATCCTTATCATTTGTGCTGTTGCTATGATCTTTAGTGGTATAGCACTGCATTTTCTTTTTTACAGAATACGATGCTTGGTTTCCTTTCGATATTATATTAATTTGGGGTAGTATCGTACTATTTCATCGTACGAGTCCGTTTGTGGAAGTGGCTTTTATTTGCGGCAAGCTATTCACTTTGTTTTGCTCTCTCGAGGTGGCTATATGTATACCTTATATGCGACTCGGCAGGAGAGATTGTTGCAGCCTTTATGTGGCCTTACGAAAAGATTATACCATATTTCATAGGCCTCTTGGGCTCGGAAAAAGCTTTACATCCTTTTTTTATAGTCTTCACGATAATTCTTGTATTACTCCAGTATTTTCTTTTTATCGCGGAGAACCTGCTTGTCAAAAAACTTTTTGCCTTTACTTTCAGAAAAAGTGACTATGTGCTTCTTTTCGCCTATCCGATTTTTGTAATTTTCTTCTCTTCGATTTTTTTATCTTCCGGCGGAGCTAATATTCAACGGCTGGCATTACTGGTCATTCAGCTATTTCTGCCAGCCCATTCATCACTTTTACAAGGGGGCGGTGATTTTCGGCTACATGATGACTGAGGGAACGTTTTTTATCCTTGGAATGAAAGAAAAAGAAATAAAATAGGGCAAAAAAATGGGGAAAATCACTTTCAACTGCAAGCCGGATGATGAACCAAAAGCCATTTTGGATGAAGTTTGCAGGCAGATTTGCATGTATTACAAAGGTAAAGAAAATTTCACCTGCCTTAAGAGAAAACTCCGCTGGAAAAATCCTGTCATTCAATGCGAATTTGGTTTTTGCTCCTCACATAGCAATATGAGGGGCGAATGGGTCAACTTTGAAATTATTCCAACCCTTTATGCGATTGACAATGACGGCATGGAAAAGAAAGGACTTTTATATTTAAATATCTGGCCTGAAAATTTTGATATCTGTCATATCAACGAATCTATTTTTTTTAAAATTATTGAATACATCGAAGACAAAATACAACTTGCCCAAGAAATGTGCACCAAGGAAGGTTTTTCTGCTTTTTTGGAACGTTATAAGGATATAAAATTTATTGCAGAGGCGAGAAATAATCAGATTTTTCTGGAGAAGTTGAAAAATTGACACTTTTACCTGATATATGGTACTTTTTGTGAATGTTGATAAAAATTTTGCTTGCTCTGTTTTTGCTCTGTTTTACAGGATGTACTCTACGCCAACGAGAACTTGGAGAAGTTGTAACCAAAAAACTCAAATATGAAGAAGGTAAGCTTAAGCTTATCGTTTTGGCTAAAAGTGAATACGATACAAAAGGAAATATAATCCGCAAAGCAACTGGCGACTATGTTGATATTGCAGGTCGTCCTGACTTTTTCACTAGGATCGTCAAAGGTAAACGTGAGTTCCGCCCGGCTTTGCGTGATACATACGACATCTATTATCAGCATGACTATGATGAAAATGGCAACTTGATACACACGTTTATTCGTAACACAAAAGACGAAACCACACTGGAATATTCTTTTGACTACGATGACAGTGGAAAAATCGTGCATTGCAAGAACAGTGATGGCGGTGAACATTGGTATGAATATGACAGTTACGGCAATATGACCTATCAAAAATCATATTATTACAATGAGTACGATCGGTTGCTGGGAATAGATGGATATATCCACACATACTTTAAACACGAATACGAAGATGGTTTTGTTACAACTAAGATTAAATCTAATGGTGACATTTTTCTTTTAGATAGTTTTGCTTTTATTCGAAATTATAGCGCACTGGGCTTTGAGCGAATAAAAAGCCTTGTCGTTAACATCGGGGACGACCAGAAGATGAGGATTATAAATCAAGAGCCTTGTGTTAATTATCGATATGGGAAAAAAATAAATACTGAATATTATACTAACTATAAGAGACTGATTCCTGGGTATGCTACCTATTTTGGAAAAGATGGTCAGCCTGTGGGAGTTGACGGAAAAATTTACTTTGATTCTCATGAAGGCTTAAACAGTGATAAACGCACGTTTATTGAGTATTATCTCCGTGATGACGGCACTGTGGAAAAAAGCATTGAATATACGGGATTGCGAGAATATGCAATTTACAAAAAAACGTATTATAAAGGTTTTCACGGTCGGTCGCTTTTTCCGGATCATTACACGTACGACTAAAGAAAGAATAAGAGAGGAGTGGATTCCATGAATATTATAAAGAAAGTGATAAAAGGCATTATAGGCTTTTGGGTTTCTTCAGGAGCGTTGGTGGTACTTTATTTTTGTGACTTATGTGCCATCGGGATTGCGCTTGCTGTTCAATCAAAGATTCCTGTTATTGAAAAAGCTGCCAAGACACACGGAATCATACAGTACATTTTGCCAGCTCTTGCTGTTTTTGCGATAAGCCTTATTTTTGTCAAATTAAACAAGAAGTATTTTCATCTGACGGTCGGAAAAATCATACTGCGTTACATTGCCCTTGTAGTTTTTCTTGTGGGGTCAGTGGTGGTTATCGGTTTTCTGTGTTCTTTTTTATGGGGATTGGTACCACAGGACACAAAGGACTTGCTGATTAACATAGTGGGAACTCCTTTTTTATTCCTTGCAGTGATTTCCCATGGCACCTTCTTCTTCCTTCTTATACCGCTTGTTCTCGGAGCTTTGGCTTTATGCGTGATAGTTCCGCTTTCCCTGATGGCTGGATTTGCCGCAGCTTCATTCTATGAAAAAAGGTCTCGCTTTTTTAAGATCCTTCTTAAGCTTGCGGCAGTTGTTTGCCTTGTGCTTTTTGTTAAGTATTTGGTAAAGGTAGGGACTACATTCACGGACGAGGATATTTTTAGTCGTAAGTACTTAACAGAGAAAGATGCCCGTTTTTTGGAAAAATTACATAAAGAGGGCTTTGATTTTGAAGGGAAAAAGATGCTCCCGTATCTTGTGCAGAATAACTCGCCAGAATTTATTATTAAGCAGGTAGTTTCTTATGGTGTTGATTTCCGAAAATACAGTGAAGACTATTTCCGTTACGGAATGAGTTATGCACGGATTCGTCATCTGCTTGAGATGGGGGCTGACCCGAATGTAAAGAAGTCTGATGAATGGCCGCTGCTTTTCTGGGTTCTGGAAGATTACGATACGCTGAAGCTTACTCTGGAAAAGGGAGCGGATGTAAACGTAAAATATGAAACCCAGATTTCAGTATATGAGGACGGA
>JAILIC010000022.1 GCA_024695475.1 Treponema sp. | reverse complement strand
ATGAAGACCGCTATATAGGAATATGGGATTATATTCTCAAACATCATAACGGTAAAACCATGTTCCATTTTGAAATCGAAGCAGAATATCTGTCCGAAAAAGCATTATCATTTTTGCAAACTGTTCCACAAGGGGTAATGCAATTTGAAATGGGTGTGCAATCCGCCAATAAACAAACGCTTGCTGCAATACATCGATCAACAAACACAGAAGTACTTGCACAAAAAATAAAACGCATACCTCGTACTATACATCAGCATCTTGATTTAATCGCTGGACTCCCCTATGAAGATTTAGAAAGTTTTGGTCACAGTTATGATTTTGTTATGGAGCTGCGACCAGATGCATTGCAATTAGGATTCTTAAAAGTCTTAAACGGTACCTCTATGGAACAATATGCCATAGAGCATGGCTGGAAATGGATGGACACTCCTGCCTATGAAACCTTTTCAACACCCTATATGAGTTTTAGCGATATTGCCTTCTTAAAAGACATGGAAGTTGTTACTGATGCCTATTGGAACAAGGCTTCATTTTCATATACGATGAATTATATATTCCAGATAACCAGTCCTTGGGCCTTTTTATCTGAAATCGTAAACTATGGAAAAAGTGTAGCAGCTTTTTCACAGGCAAGAAGAGAAGCTTATTGGTTTCAACTCCTTTATGATTTTATACAGCTTGAAAATAATGTAGTATTTGATAAAAGTCTTGATAAAAACCTCATATATGATTTACTTCGCTATGATTTTGTAAGAGCCGGTAAAAAAGGAAACTTTCCGGCTTGGTATACACATAATTACAATAAAGATAAGCACAGAAAATTACTTGACGAAAATGGACTACTCCAAAACTCAAGAATAGGCTTTGCCATAACCGAATATGAAGAATTTGAATATGACGTCAGGGCAGATAATCCGGCAAAAAAACGAGAACACACCGAGCTACTCATAAAATATGTATAACCAACAAAAATGTCCAAATACTTCTACAAATCAAGCTCCAACAGAATAGGAGTATGATCTTGACGTGGACCAGAATCTATCATCTCAGACTTAGTAATGGTATCTTTTATACGATCGCTGACAAGAAAGTAATCAATACGCCAGCCTGAGTTGTTAATCTTACTCGTCTTAACCCGTTGCCCCCACCAGGAATACACATCCTTTACATCTCCATGGACAAAGCGAAAACTGTCAATAAAGCCCTTGTTTAACAGCTTTGTAAAGTCCTCACGTTCTTCATCAGTAAAGCCCGCAGAAAAGTGATTTGCAACAGGATTAGCAAGGTCAATTTCTTTGTGGGCAACATTAAAATCACCACAGGCAATTACCGGCTTTTTCTTATCAAGGGCAGAAAGATAATCAGCATATAATGCATCCCATTTTTGACGATCAGCAAGTCGTCTCAGACCATCACCAGAGTTTGGCGTATACACATTTACAAAAAAGAACTTGTCAAATTCAAGAACAAGGAGACGACCTTCATCATCCATAGTGTCAGGAGCCCCTAACTTTGGCAACAGCTTTTGAGCCTGAAGTCCTTGCTTATACAAAATCATTGTACCTGCATACCCCTTTTTTGCAGGAGGAACAGAAGATACCCATTCCACTATATAGTCAGGAAAATATTCTTTTAAAAGCTCCAGATGCTTATCAGAAGGTCCATCAGATGGTAATTTTGTTTCTTGAATTGCAATGACATCTGCATCATAGGTTGTAATCTTTTGTAATACATCTTGAGATAAGCGAGCCCTTGCTGAAGTTGACGTAAGAGCAGCATTTAATGAATCTATATTCCATGAAATAAGTTTTGCCATATAATGTTCCTTGCACATTTAGTACTTTGATAGTATGAGACCAGTATAAAAGAAGAAAGAAAAAATTTGAAGATTGCCTAGAAAAGTTGTAACGTCGGTTAAACTTAATTTTCGACTGAAAACTATTTCTTTTTTAAGTTTCAAGTGTTAAAATTATATGCCATTTATATTTAGTGTTACTATCTATTCTATATAAATGATAAGGAGCCGCTCATGGCAAAAAAAAGATACCGGATTGCCGTCATACTGTGTACAAGTATCGTGGGAATAATTGTTCTATCGACCCTTATTCAAAGTTATATCATTTCATCGATTACAAAACGCTCAACAGCACAAAGCTATGCGCTTGATTGTACCCAGATTACCAATGCATATTCCTTTGCTATTTCAAATAAAATAAACGAATACATGAACCAAATCGTGTTTTACACATCAGCTGATATTGTAAGCACCGGTACTGATGAGGAAATTAAAAATTGGCTGAGGGAACACAACAGTGCCCGTAAATCCTATTTTGACAGCATTTTTTATGTGTCTAAAGATGGCTCTGCCATGTCAGATAATGGGGAATCCCTCAATGTCTCATCAGAACCGTTTTTTCAGGAAGTAATACGCAATGGAAAAACCGAGTATGTTGGTAATCCTACTATCAATGCCAGAGGAGAATATGTATTTCATATAGCAAAAGTTGCACATCAAAACGGAATCATGATAGGCGCTTTTGTTGCTGTAGTTCCGGTACATAACATCCAGAATCTGGTAAGTTATGTCCTTTTAGGAGAAAGTGGTCAGGCTTGGGTTGTTGCCGAAGATGGTACCGTCATTGCAAACAAAAATCCAGAATATATCATGAAGCTCAACCTACTAAAGGAAGGAAACAGCAAATCACTTATCAGCATGACTAAAAAAGCGGTGAATAACGGTATTGGAACTGCTTGGGTTACGGGGCTTGGTGATCAAAAAGGTAAATCCTTTGTTGCCTACACCCCAATAGCTAATACGTCCTGGTTTTATGCTCTGTCCATGGCTGAGTCTCAAGTCTATGCCACAGGAAACCAACTCCGCCCTATCATCATCATAACTTCTGTTGCTACGGTTTTGCTTATTGCGCTTTCTTGTCTCCTGATTGCAGGCATGCTCCTGAAACCTGTTTCAGCCATGGAAAAATCAATCAGCGACATTGCATCAGGTAATGCAGATCTTACCAAGCGCATTAACATCCAATCAAGAACAGAAATTGGTTCTGTTGTTGATGGATTTAATATTTTCACAGAAAAACTACAAAATATCGTACTGCAACTGAAAAAATCAAAGGAGGAACTTTCCTCAGCAGGCAGTCAAATGACTACCTGCTCATCAGGTACCAAAGATGCAAATGACCAAATTCTACAAAGTATTGATACAGTAAGCAAACAGATTAATCATCAGTCTAACTGTGTATCTGAAACCGCTGGCGCGGTAAACGAGATTGCCTCAAACATCGAGTCTCTTGAAAAAATGATTGAAAATCAGGTTTCAAGCGTAACAGAAGCATCAGCTGCCGTTGAAGAAATGATAGGCAACATTGACTCAGTAAATAAGTCTGTAAAAGATATGGCGCTCCAGTTTAATGAACTTGAACAAAGTTCTCGCATGGGTGCTGAAAAACAAAAAGAGATGAATGTAAAAATCAATCAGATTGTAGAAGAGTCCAAAATGCTTCAAGAAGCCAATAAAACGATAGCTTCTATTGCAAGTCAAACCAACCTTTTGGCTATGAACGCAGCCATTGAGGCAGCCCATGCAGGTACTGCCGGTAGAGGATTCAGTGTCGTTGCAGACGAGATTCGAAAGCTTTCAGAAACGTCATCAAAACAGTCTAAGACTATCGGTACACAGCTGCAGGTTATCAAGGATTCCATTTCAAATGTGGTAACAGCCTCAGAGGAGACCAACAAAACATTTACCCTTGTTGCTGATAAAATACAGCAGACAGATATGCTTGTCAATCAGATAACCGGTGCTATGGAAGAACAAGCACAAGGTTCCAGACAGATTGGTACTGCTTTAGGAACTATGAATGACAGTGCCCATGAAGTTCGTGCTGCTTCAAAAGAAATGTCTCAGGGGAATCAGGCAATTTTGAATGAAATCAAACAGCTGCAGGAAATAACCAGTGCCATAGAAAACAGTATGGAATTTATGACTGCAACTACTGAAAAACTCACTGAAACCGGCAACGCACTCAATGAAATTACCCAGACAATGTCTATGGCAATTGGTGAAATCGGCTCACAGGTCGATCAGTTTAAGGTTTGAGCTAAGGAGACCCGTATGAAAAAGAATACAAGAATAACAAACATAGTCCTTTCTATAGTAATCCTTTCACTTTTGATACCGCTCCTATCCTGTAAAAAAAAGGTCACTCAGGAGTCCACTGTTGTCGGGGTGCTCATCAAAAATGATCAGGAAGAATTCTGGAAAACCTACAAAAAAAATATTATCGATTCCGCACAGCAAACAGGGGTCCCCATTAATATCTATGCCTTTGACAATGATGTACCAACCCAAATCGATCAGATTAAGACACTGTTGATGAACGGTACAAAATATTTTTTCATTGTTCCGGCAAATACGGCTGTTACCGAACAAATTACCAAGATTATCAACTCACAAGGTGGCGTAGCAGTTTTTTCAAACGTTGTTCCCTCTGCTGATGCCCTGAAAGTTGGTGAAAATTTTTATTTTACTACTTCACCAGAAACAGATGCTGGTGCATACCAGGCAGAATTGCTTGATGAATACTTTAAGAAAAATCCTTCAAAACTCACCGGAAAAACGGTCAATGTACTGTATTTTAATGGTGAGTTTGGACATCCTGCACAGATACCTCGACGCGAAGGTTTTTTACAGGCAATGAAACAAAAGGGCTATACCGTCAACATACTTGCCCAGGTTGCTGCCAACTGGAACAGCAAAAGTGCTAAAGAATCCATGAACCTCTGGCTCGCTAAATATGGAACGGAGGGTCTTGATGCCGTCATAACACAAAATGACGATATGGCTATTGGTGCAATACAAGCCTTTATTGAAAATGGTTTTACCGATGATCCCACCAATCAGAGCAAAGATACTGATGGCGATGGCATCGTACTCCCCGTCCCTATCATCGGTGTTGACGGAACAGACGAAGGTCGTAAGATGATTAACCAAAAACTGCTCTATGGCAGTGTATTTCAAGACATGAAGACACAGATTTCCTCTGCATTTGAGATCATCAAAGAATGCCATAACCATGGAACTGCCATTGGATTTACGACTTCATTAGGTGTAAAGGCTGCTGAAAAAACGTCAACAGAACCTCCACTGACTGATGCAAGTATCCTAAAACAATGTTTTGTTGTACCTTACGTTCCGGTAAAAAAATAAACAACAAGCTTATATGAGGCTGCCCAAATGAACGGGCGGCCTTTTAGTACTCTTGCCTACTCCATATATTTTTGCTATAGTAGTGGACAGTCATAATTCATAAGACAGTTCGGAACCATCCTGTCTCTAAACAAAACTAGGGATTTTAATAGAACTAGAGGGGTTACTGTACTCCTCTTTTTTTATTTGTGGGCTGATCGTGTCTTTGAAAATTTATATTCGAGGATAGATACATGAAAAAGCTTATGGCATGGATTATGGACACTGCAGCTTGGCTCTTTGATAGTAAAGATTGGAAGATGCTTTTACGCTCACTGCCTGCTGTAGTCGTTGCACTCTTTGTTGTCTGTACCGTTACCATGAATCTTGCGGCAAACAAAATTGTGTGGAGCGGTCTTAAAATAGGACAAACCTATTTTATTTCTATTACTGGCGGTCTTTTTTTATCATGGGCCGTATTTTTGATTATGGATATGGTCACCAAGACTTTTGGTGGCAAAGCAGCCATTAAGTTAAACTTATTTGGTGCTCTTATTAATGCACTGGCGATTATCTTTTTAGGTATTATTGCTTCTGTACCTTCTGAATTTCCTTTTCCTGGTGCAAGCGATTCCTTTAACATTGTATTTGGTTTTACCGGAGATGGAGTGCAACCATGGCAGATTCTTCTCTCTTCTACCATTGCTTACATTCTTTCTGGCATTGTAAACGCCCTGGTAAACGTGTGTATCGGAAGGCTTTTTGTAAAAGATCCTGACGGTAAAGTGGCCTTTATTACCCGTTCTTATATCAGCACCATGATCGGTCAATTTGTTGACAATTTTATTTTTACCACACTGGCTTTCTGTCTCTTTGCCCACTATTACGGATTTATAACGGTCGTTGGTATGGCAATAGTTGGTGCGCTGGTTGAACTCTTTTGTGAAATTATATTTTCACCCATTGCTTATAAAAAATGTAAAAAATGGCAAAAAGAAGGGGTCGGCCGTGACTATTTTGACTATTGTAAGCACATGGAAGTCTATAAAGATCCATCACGTTTTGAATACAAATAGGTGGTAGTACATATGAAACTGGAAGCATTGAATGCATTCGAAATCGGTACTCTTGTTAATGAAAAACGTATCTCTCCAACAGAAGTCATCACTTATTTTTTAGAGAGAATCGAAAAACGCAATAAAGCAATCAATGCTTTTGTCTATGTACAAGCTGAATATGCGCTTGCAAAGGCAAAAGAGCTAGAAGCTCGTCTTGCCAAGGGTGAGGATTGCGGGCCTTTTGCCGGCGTTCCTTTTGCACTCAAGGATTTTTTGCCCAATAAGAAAGGCTGGCAAAGTTCACACGGTGGAGTGCGCTGTCTCCTGGCGACGGATGAAAGTGATTCCGTTTTTTGCCAAGCGATGGAAAAAGCCGGAGGTATAGCCATTGGTAAAACCAATGCTCCTGCCTATGGTTTTCGCGGGACTACTGACAATCTTATGTATGGGGCAACTGCTACCCCTTTTAATACAGATTATAATTCTGGAGGATCCAGTGGAGGCAGTGCAGCCGCAGTTGCCGATGGACTTGTTCCTATAGCAGAGGGAGGAGATGCAGGAGGTTCCATAAGAATTCCAGCAAGTTTTTGTAATCTCTATGGCTTTAAGGCAGGAGTTGGTACTATACCATCCGTCTGCCGCCCAGATGCCTGGAGTGCAACACATCCCTTATGCTTTAACGGGGGGCTTACAAAGTCGGTCACTGATGCTGCAATTCTTTTAAACTACATGAGTTATCAAGATACACGAGACCCCTTTAGTCTGCCAAAAACTCATGATTTTTTTAAGGAACTCTCCCAGTGCCCTCAAAAATTAAAAATCGCCTATACTGCAGATTTTGGATTATTTGAAGTTGAAGATGAAGTCCGCACGACTGTAAACAAAACCGTTGAACAATTTCAGAGCATCGGATGTAGTGTAGAAGAATATCAGTTTGATTTTACGCATTCCGCTTATACGCTTGCTGAACTCTGGTGTAAAGGCATTACGATTGATTGTGCTTTAGATCTTAATCACTTACAGGCCCAGGGGATTGATCTACTCAAAGAACATGCACAGGATTTTCCGCAAGAGTTTATTTATTGGAAAGAGATCGTAGACAAACTGGGTATTGAAGACCTGTATGCATTCAATCTTGCCAGAACAGATGTGTTGGATCAGTTTGAGTCGGCTTTTGAAAGCTATGATTTGATTCTTTCACCTATAAGCTCAGTTGCCGGTATAAAAAATGCCAGTAACAATAACACAAAGGGACCTGAAAGCATCCATGGCAAAAAAGTAGAGCCATTGATTGGATGGACGCAAACCTTCCTGGCTAACTTTACCGGCAATCCTGCGGCGTCAATTCCGGCAGGTCTGTCTAGAGAGAGTGTTCCTATTGGTATGCAACTTATCGCTCCACGACACCAGGATATGTTGCTTTTACAGGCATCAAAAATGTATGAAGATGCTTTTTCGTGGAAAAAATGGTACTCCCTGGCAATGAATCGAAAAGTATAACATTTTGATAAACCGCCGGCGTCTTCCCTTTACTAAAGACTTTCTTTATGAATATACTAGCTATATACTAACTTGATACATAAAGGAGATTCCTATGATAAAAGTCTACTGTTATGACCGTTGTACTACTTGTAAAAGAGCACTCGCCTGGCTTGATGCACAAGGAATCACCTATGAAAAAATCGATATAAAGGCAGATCACCCTGACGAGAATACTTTACGAGAGCTTCATAAAAAATCGGGGCTGCCACTCAAACGCTTTTTTAATACCAGTGGTCTCATCTATCGGGAGCAGGAACTTTCAAAAAAAATTCCTGGCATGACTGATGATGAGCAATATGCCCTTCTTGCCACAGATGGTATGCTGGTAAAACGTCCCCTGCTTATTACTGATACAGCTGTACTTACTGGATTTAAGGAAGCTGAGTGGCTCGCGGCTTTAAAATAGCATATACACCGTCTCCCCTTGTACCCTTTTGTTTTAAATCCTATAATTCTCTCTATGAACTACATCACATCTGATATTACTGCGTATGCTCACAATCTCTGAAATTCAACCCGATACATTTCCAGCATCGGACAATCTCTTTCAAACATATTTATGGGGTACTTTTAAAGAAGTCTTTGGACAAAAACCGCTCTATTTTAGAGTTGTTTTTGAAAATGACAAAAAGGTTCAAGTCGCCTACCCGTTACTCGTCCTACTGAGAAAGATTAATGGAGTGTATGTATATGCTTATGTACAACGTGCTCCCAATGAGACTGTCATTCCTGCAAATAAAACAGAATTTCTCGAGGAGTTATCTCTGGCGCTAAAAGACCATCTACCAGAATCCATTATCTGTATCCGTTACGATTTACAATGGTTAAACCCAGAACCTCATGCTCGTACCGAGATGCTTGAGATTATGATGAACTATGGTACTCGTAAACATGCACTAAAAAAAGCTCCTTCAAACCATTTATGTAATGCTACCTGTATTTTAAATCTTCGTCCTACTCCGCATCAGCTACTGAAAAACATGCGGCAACAAACCCGTAATGCAGTCAGACGTGCGTACCGAGAATCAGTCCAATTTTCTATTTATGATGCCCGAAGTCCTGATATTTTTGTGAAACTAAAAGAGATGTATGTCATTTACCAAGATACTGCACATCGAAAAGGTTTTTATTGCGAAGACTATAGTTATTTTGAAACGCTTTTTCAAATAAATCGGGAGTTCCTCGAAAAAAAGGAAACCACCTCTTTTGATAGCGGCATAGTACCATTGGATGCACAAGTACCTCCGCCTCGATTTTATCTTTTTACAGCTCAAAAGGATGGTCTGCTTTTAAGTGGTCTTATTTTGGCTATTTGTGGTGTAAATGCTTATTACATGTATGCGGCAAGCAGTATGGACATGCGTCACTGCATGCCAAACTATGGCCTGCAATGGGAAGTGATACGATTTGCACGCTCACAGGGATGTACTAAATATGACTTTATGGGTATTCCTCCCACAAATGATGCAGACTCTCCTATGGCCGGTCTCTATATCTTTAAGACTGGTTTTGGAGGCAGTGTCACGCACTATGCCGGGACCTGGGATTTTCCTTTACTTCAAGATGAGTATGATAGGTTCCGCATGAATGAAGCGCTATTACTTAAATAATATTACATTAGATTTAATTTTTTTGACAGTTAAGTTACTCTTATGTTAAAATCAAGTATTCCAAAGCTTGGAGAATCTATGAAAATTCGTTATCAACTGATTTTAAGCCAAACCTTATTGGTTTTTATTGTCGTTCTTACATTAACTTTGACCGCAAGTCTATCCCAGAAAAAAAGCCTTCAAGATGATATAACAGAGATTGCCAAGCTTCAGGTAGAAAATGTAAACAACCAGATTGACGATTTTCTTGCAAAGCCTCAGCGGACTTTGGATATTGTTTCTGCGTATATTGAAAAACTTGATTCCTACGACAAATACACCATAGAAGAATTTCTTGAGGCTCAGGTAACCGGTATTCCAGAATATTCCATGCTGTATGTTTCCAGTGCAACTCCTACCTGCAAGGGTGGATTTACTTTCAGTAATATTCACTGGATTGCCCCTGCTGATTTTGATGAATCCTCCCGTTCCTGGTTTATAAGTGCAAAAGCCTCTAGGGGAACTATTGTTTTTTCTGATCCTTATGTTGATGCCCAATCAAACGGCATAGTAGTAACTCTGTCAAAAAGTTTTAACAACAAGGCCGGAGAATTTGCCGGCGTTATTGGCGTTGACCTTCTTCTTGATACTGTTGTCGAAATGGTTCAAAGCGTTAAGCTTACAGAGAGTTCCTTGGCCTATATGATTGATTCGAACGGAACCTATGTTACAAATCCAGATACTTCTAAAGTTGCTACTGCCAACTTACTGGATGACTATAACTTGAGAGAAGTTTACTCTAAACTCCCTGATGGACGGCCCTATATTGATCTTGGTTATTCAGATAAATTTTTTGCCGCCAGAAAAATGTCCAGTCTCTGCGGTTGGACTTTGGTTACCCTAGGTCCAAAAAATGAATTGTATGCAGATATTTATAAGAGTATTTCTGTAATTGTTATAGTTTCCTTAGTTTCTCTACTTTTGGCCTCCTGTATTGCCCTTTTTGTTTCATTGGGAATCACTCATCCACTAAAAAGCATTGCCACTGCACTGCTTGAAATTTCCAGTGGACACGCAGACTTAACAAAACGCTTAAATTACAAGGCCAATAATGAAATTGGAAAAATAGCCCAGAGCTTTAACAACTTTGTTGAAAAGCTTCAGCTTATTGTGCAGGAACTTAAAGATTCAAAAGATCTGCTGTCAGTAGCTGGTTCAGATTTAGGTGTGGGTACGCAAGACACTGCCGCAGCCATAAATCAAATTCTTGGCAGCATTCAGGGAGTTACCGGTCAAATTCAAAGTCAAGGAAGCGATGTCTCTGAAGCGGCCAGTGTTGTAAATCAAATTGCCGCAAATATTCGTTCCCTTGAAAAAATGATTGCCAGCCAGGCTGCTGGCGTAACAGAAGCCAGTGCTGCAATTGAGCAGATGATTGGAAACATTAACTCAGTAAACAAAAGTGTCGAAATCATGACGAAATCTTTTGATGATCTGGAAAATGATATTCAAAGCGGTTCGGTAAAGCAACAGGCTGTCCACGACAAAATTTCTCAGATTGAAACCCAGTCTCAGCTTCTCCAGGAAGCTAACATGGCTATTTCTTCCATTGCCGACCAGACTAATCTATTGGCCATGAATGCGGCTATTGAAGCAGCACACGCAGGAGAAACGGGTAAAGGCTTTAGCGTTGTTGCTGATGAAATCCGAAAATTAAGTGAAACTTCAAGTGCTCAGTCTAAAACCATTGGTGACCAGCTTGTTAAAATTCAGGAATCAATTAAAGATGTCGTTTCTGCTTCTGAGGATTCAAGTAAAACGTTCATTACTGTTTCCGTTAAACTCAAGGAAACTGACCAACTGATCCATATGATTCAATCAGCCATGGAAGAACAAGATGAAGGTTCAAAGCAGATTATAGAAGCTCTTCATAATATGAATGATACAACCAGTGAGGTAAAGTCTTCTTCTTCAGAAATGAACGATGGCAACAGCCGTATTCTTGAAGAAGTGAAAAAACTTCAGGATTCCGCTGAGCAAATAAACCAGTCAATGAATGAAATGGGAGATAGTGCCAATAAAATTAATGAAACTGGTTCCACTTTAACTACGATTTCTTCCCAAATGGAAAATGTAATTATTAAAATAGGTAATCAGATTAACAAATTTACTGTTTAGTCTCTTTTCAAAATCAGGATGTAATGGAAAGTGATGTACATGATAGCTTGTATATAAAATATTATCTTGTATTATAGATAATTATGATGTATACCGCTCTAGTTTAATTCAATTTACAAGGAGCTTCCATGACTCAAGAAGTCGCACAGACCAAGCAAACCGACGTGGAACGCGCTGTCAGCGAACTTTGTTCTCAGCTGAAAAAAAAATCTTTCATCTTATGGAGCTATTATTTTCTTTGCTAGTTCAGATTATGATTTTGCAACACTTTCTGAACTACTGTATCAAAAATTTCCCCAGGCAGAAGTTATAGGAGCTACATCTTCAGGAGAAATAACAGCTTCAGGTTTTACTAATCACACTATTGTTCTTAACGCACTGGCAGATACCGGCAGTACACAATTCAAAGGAATTCTTGTTGATGATGTAGATCAGTTTCCGGCTATTCATTCTAAAGAAATCTTACAAACAGCATCCAGCATCGGCGTACAACTGTCATCTGAAAACTGTTCCCGTAATGCTTTTACAATTACACTTATCTGTGGTTTATTGACTGCAGAAGAAAGTGTTCTTTCACTTCTCTACAGCTTGATAAAAGATCCTCAATTCTTGATAGCCGGTGGTTCTGCAGGTGATGATCTTAAATTTAAAACAACGTCGGTCAGTTACAACGGAAATACTTCCTCTGCGGACGCCGTTATTCTTTTTGTAAAAACTTCACGTACTTTTAAAATCATCAAAGAAAATATTTTCCAGTCTACAGTGGTTTTTCTACCTATGGTGAACAGTTTGGCCATATCAATTCAAACCAGACACTCGTCGCATTGGTAATGGGGGACTAAAAGATGAATCAAACGTATTCAAATGAACAGGTCGTAGCCACTGGTAAAGAGTTAGTTGAATTCCTCATTAATATTTGAAATACGGCAAATAATATCAGCGGATTCTTAAAAGAATATATTTCACTGTTGAGTTCTGAGAATGGTATTTACCATCGTCAAGGGCAAGCTTTAGATCAGTATGCACAGTCAAGTGCACGTACTCAGGAAGAAGCTGACCGGATGATGCAAACCTCGCAGACCAATACTGAGTCACTCCAGGCTATTTGCCATGAGTTTCAACAACTTAATGACAGAATTTCTTCTGCTCAAAAAGACCGAGCAGCCATGGATGAAAAAGTTCATGGTCTTAATCAGCGTATAAATGAAATCAGTAATTTTATTAGAGATATACAAGAAGTTTCAGAACAGACAAATCTGCTTTCATTTAATGCTTCTATCGAAGCTGCTCGTGCAGGTGAAGCAGGTAAATGATTCCGTATTATTGCTAACGAAGTAAAAAAACTGTCGGAACAAACAAAGTCTCTTTCTAATGATATCGATGCAAAAATGAAAGAGCTGCAAACAGATATAGCATCTGTTGTCTCTCAGAACCATACTCATGATGCCTTTATGGATTCTCTGCAACAAACAGCAATAAAGTCTAATGATCAGCTGGTTCAAATCCAGAAAGACAACCATGAAAATACTGAGTTTATGGAACATGTTCTCACCCAGATGAATGAAAATCAACAGGCTGTACTCACGGCTACAAAAGAAACCGAAAAAGAAAATTTACAGCAGGTGCAGACTATTGCTTCACGTGCTGCACAAAACACGATTCATACGGGTGACCAGCTTTCATTCCTATTCCAATTACGTAAAATCTTTGAAAGGATGGAAGCTAACAACACTGCACAATAAATACGCGTGTATAAGGCCTCTGTATAAGAGGCCTTTTTTATACTTAATCCACTATTTCTCCGCTACGTAATGTATCCCTATAGTTTTGTAATTTTTCATCAATACGAATCAGTTCATTTATAGTTTTTTTTTCTTGCTCATTTGTTTCTATTATTTTATATATACCACCATTTTTTATGACAATTCTTTTATTTGCAGTTAAAGCAAGTAATGGATCATGAGTTGCAATAAGGACAATTTTTTGTTTGCTGGATAGAAAAGCCAGTGCCTGTCTCTTGTTTATACCAGCATTTTCAATTTCATCAATAAGTACAATAGGTGATCGGCTAAGAACCGCTGTGTCTGATACCATAAGAGCTCGTGACTGTCCGCCACTCAAGGCTGTCAGAGGTGTTTCCTTATCAAAGTGCTCCCCAGACAAAAGGTTTGCGGTTTCAATTATCTCCTTTGTCTTTTCTTCCACATCTGGTATCATGCGGCTTTGTGCATGAAGGCGTATAAAATCAATAACAGAGATATCCATAACAAAATTCATATTCTGTGATAATTGTGCTACCAGTTTATGCTCCATGGAAAATCTCCAGGAGTCTGGTGGTTCTTGTCCATTTATAAGTATTTTTCTGTTAGTGACAGTATCCCGTTGTGCAATCCATTCAATATCGGCAAGCAGACGACTTTTGCCAGATCCTGTTGGTCCGACTATACTGATAACTTGTCCTTTCTGTATTACCAGCTCTACTTTTTCTTTATTTCCACTTTTGTCATATCCGCCCTGTATCGTAACCGTATCGACTAAAAATTGAGGTTGCTCACTGAGTTCTTTCATTTTAGTCATAAATACGGTAAATCGATCGATAAGATCATGTTTAGTAAATCCCTTGTCTTCTAAAAATGAATATGACAGCTGCTTTGCATATTCCGTAAAGGTTTGAGACTCATCAGGAAGCGGCAGCGCATTAATATCAAAAAAATCATATATAAAGGGGTAAGTATTCTTTAGTTTTGAAAACGGAGTATCTATCATACTATTATCACCTTAGTCTAGTTGTATCTTTCGAACATTTCCTTTTTGCTTTTCCTGTCCGAGTCGACGCTCTCCAAGACAATAGGAACATAAAGCTGCAGGCATCGTGATTCGCAGGCGTTGTTTTTTAATATCTTCTATTTCTTGAGCCCGCTCAAACAATGTTGCCAATTGGATGGCTCCCTGTCCGTTAATGCCATTAATACTCAAGATGATACATTTTGGATTTGCCTGACGAATTCGTAATGCAAAAATCTCTCGTTCTGCTTGTGAGACAATGTCACCTTTTGTTACCACAACAACATCTGCCATTTTTAACATAGGGCCAATTTTCTTTGGGGTATTAATTCCCATAAGATTATCCACTACACAAACAGCCAAACAGTTTTGAATGTGCGGGGCACAACGATTACATAATCCTGCACTTTCTGAAATCAAAAGCGTATACCCTTTTTTTTCTCCCCACGTTACACACTCATCTATGTTGCTCACGAAATAGTGATCAGGACACATATTGCCAGCAAGTCCTGTTATACAGTGAATACCATGGTGCTTATACAGGCTTTCATCTTCAGCTGAAATACAGTCAAATTTGAATACTACAGGATTGAGGGAATTTGAACGTATTTGTTCTAAAGTTTTTATAATGACAGCTGTTTTTCCAGAAGACGGAGCACCAGAAACAGTAATAATTTTCATACGCACAACCCACTTACTTTTTTTACCTATCTTTTTGCTTTACCAAACAAGAGCCAAAGGAAAAAAGGAGCACCCAATATAGCGGTAACAATTCCTACAGATAGTTCGACTGGCTTAAAAACAGTACGTGCCAACATATCAGAGAATACCAGGAGGATTCCTCCAAAGATTCCTGAAAGTGGTAGTAAATACCGGTTATCCCCGCCAATAACTATTCTCGCACAATGAGGAGCAACAAGACCAATAAATCCTATTGTTCCTGCTGCAGAAATAGCACTACCTGCAAGTACCGAGGAAAGTATCATCACAAGAAAACGGTATAACCGTATTCTCAATCCAAGACTTGATGCCGTTTCATCACCTAAAGAAAAAAGATTTAATTTAGGACTTATAAAGATAGCTCCCAGACTGCCAACCAGGGTGTAAGGAACAATAAGAGTAAGTTCATTCCATCCCCGCCCTGAAAGACTACCTTGTAACCAGGAATATGTAATCTCTAGTATATCGGAGTTAAGCATCATCAGAGCAGAAGTGACTGCTTTTAAGAGACTTGAGATAGCCACACCTGCCAATACTATATGTACGGTCCGACTCTGACCTGGAATTTCAGATATGACATAAATAAGTATTGAGGTAATCATAGCTCCAGCAAACGCAGCAAGAGGAATAAAAGTCAATGAATGTGGAAACAATGTCATCATGATTACAGCACCTAAACCCGCTCCCGAATTAACTCCTATGACATTTGGGGATGCCATGGGGTTACGTAACATTGCCTGTAACATAACCCCGGCAATAGCAAGGTTTATTCCTACCAAAACCCCAGTAAGTATTCGAGGAATACGAATATTCATGATGATGCGGCCTGCTGTGGTTGATATATGTTGTTCGCCTATTGTGCTCAAAAGATCACCAAAGGAATACCGAGTTGTTCCAATTAATATGCCTAATAGAATTGCAAAAATAAGTACACCTGTTGCTATTAATAAAACAAGGCTACGGTATTTTCTTAGTTCTACAGCAGAAATTTCAAGTCGATTCATGATACCTTATTTTTTTAATGCTGCAATAATGCAATCTGCAGTGGTCTGGATCATATCAGATTGAGTTGCTTTATTTGGGTTTACAGAATCTGGAAGTATAATCAGAGCTCCATTTTTTGTTGCATCGAGATCGGCCCATGCAGGGTCTTTGAGATACTTATTTTTACCAGAGGTATTTCCTTTGCCACCTGCAGAGACAATCAGGATGATATCAGGATTTTCTGTAGTGATTGTCTCCATATCGAAATCGACAAATGATGCATTAGAAGAATTTGGCAAGCCTTCAGGTACTATATTTTTTATTCCGAGATTTACCAGTAATGCACCATACCCGGATGCCGTTTGAGCAGCTTTTACCGTATCACCGGCTTGAACAATGATACCTGTTTGTATATTCCTCACTTGATGAACAGATTTTGAAAGACCTTGGCACAATGCAACGTAGGTATCATCATATTCTTTTGCAATTGCTTCTTTTCCAATAAGTCGTCCAATATACATTGTCAAAGTTCCTTCTATATTGTCAGGATTAAAACAATAGACAACTGCACCGGATTGTTCCAATTCTTCTATCATGCCAGAGTGAAATCTGCTATGTGCAAAAATTAAGTCGGGACCAAGGTTACATACAGCTTCTATGTTTATTTCTGCAGGCATTCCAACAGAAGGCAGGGACATACCTTCCTTTCTTATTTTATAATTTTCTATTTTACCGACAGGGGTAATTCCTAAATTAAATAAGGCTTCCATTGAAGCAGAGTTTAATGCAAGGATACGTTGAGGATTCTGGGGAATAACCACATTCCGGCCTAAATCGTCCTTGACTCCAGAGACTGTTTCTGTCGGCTTTGCCAAACTGTTGCTTTGATCTTCTTTATTGCACCCTTGCAGCAGTGACAGGAAAATACTAACAATACCAACTAGTACAACACTTTTTTTCACTTTATATCTCCTTATATATTTCTACCCATCTGCCACCGCCATTTTCTCCATCTGTAAGAATCTTATAATGGGGGATAGCGGCCATTTCAACTATGTGCATAAATTCTTGTAAATCAGGCCTCTTTTCATTTCGTTTTTCAAGGCCGCGTTTTAGAGCACTTTGCATGCGCTTTCTCATACTGTCTGGAATGTATCGTCCCAAACCTCCGCCTACGATTGCATGGCTCCCCGGTTTTATGATTCGATATATTTCCTGTAACCCTTTTTCTGGATGTTGCCAAAACCAGATGGAACCCCGACTCATTACAAAGTCGACGGAATTATCTGTCAGGGGTATTTTTGCAACATCGGCCTCTATAAATGAAAAAGTGTTATCTACACACAGGAATTCAACATTCTTTTTTGCCAGGGAAAGACTTTCTTTGCTAATATCCAAAAATATAATTTCCATATTGCTTATCTTTGCTAATTCCATACCAAGCCACCCTGGTCCTACTCCAACATCAACAGCAATTCCTTTATCCAAATGATAGTCATCAACAAATTGTTGAATTAACAGAGGATACATCGGTTGTAACAAACTATAGTTATTGTTATCAGTAAGCACGGTACACACCTCTCTACTGTAATTTGTAATCTGCAAAGGCAGCAATTTCTGACAAGTAGCTATTCCAATCTTTCCATTTGGATAACATGGTATTGTTTTGAAGATTTTCAAGTTCTTGACCACCTGCCCGCATTGTCAAAACACCTTGATCTTCCAGATACTCCTGGACTTGCTCACTAGTTAAAATTTCAATCAAGGGCATCACTTTGTTTTCACAGCCTTTTTTACAGGTAATAACCTGTGGCATAAGAACTTCCCCTTCCTGAGGTTTATTAATTGCTACAATCTCATTCTGAGCAACTTCGGCAAAAGTCATAAGGGTCATTGCCATATCATATTCTCCAGAACAGAGGGCTTTACCAACACTTACCGGAGAACCACTATAGGAAACTCTTTTTTCAAAATCTACAAATTCATCAGGGTAATTTGCTTTCAAATACGCCCCGACTGCTCGGCAAAGTGGTTTATCTCTTTCTGGAAAAATAATTCTATATTGCGGATTAAATAAATCGGTCCATGAATGTTTGAGATCTTTTTCATCAACCATTTGTGAATTATATATCATGGTCAGAGGGGTCAGAGAAAATGGATAAAAAATCGATTGTTTATCGATTAATGGTAATAATTCATTTCGAATCTTCTTCTTTTCTAAAACTCTTGATGGAATTTGTCCAAATATTGTCTCAAAATGTGTATTTCCTGTACAAGCATATTCACCTGCCATGGAAACCGCTATATCAGGAACAATGTTCCGTTCTATAGCTTGTGGTAGCCATTGGTCACACACATCAGAAGCATACTCTTCATCATGGGGAGTAAAAATGCCTATTTCATCACCAAGTACTTTTTCCAATTGATTCTGGTTGTCCATTATATAATTGACAAGCCAACTCCTCACATTTACGGGAATGTGAATCATAATTCGAATCATTATCTACCTCTCTTTATATACACCAGCTCGTTTTTCGATGCTGGCAGGAATAACAACATTACGTTTACAACAAGGCATGTTGCACACATGAGTGCGCACTTCATATACGGTGTGTAACATTTCTTCAGTTATGACTGAATTACAATCTCCCGAAGCAATAAGAGCTCCATTCTTGAGAAGATAGATCCAGTCTGAAACTTCAAGGGCATGATTAATATCATGAAAAACAGCTATAATCGTTTTGCCAAAAGTGTCACGGAGATCACAGATGGTTTCCAATAATTCTTGTTGATGCTTCATATCCATATATGTTAAAGGCTCATCTAAAAGGATATATTGGGTATTTTGTGCAAGTGTCATCGCAATTCGTACCCGTTGGCGCTCTCCACCCGATAGATTTTCAACATATCTATTACGTAAATGCTGTAATCGCATATAGTCTATTGCCCAATCGGTTTTTTCTTTGTCTTCTTGACAGGCTATCCAACCAGATCGATGATACGGAGCTCTTCCTAACATGACAAATTCTTCTACCGTCAGTGAAGGCATAGAATCTTGTGCTTGAGGAAGAAATGCAATTTTTTGTGAAAGTTCTCGACAGCTAAAGTATTCCAATGGAACATCATCTAGAGAAACAACAGATTGTCCTATTGGGAGTAACCGGCACATACAACGCAGGAGAGTTGACTTGCCTGACCCATTTGGACCAATCAAAGACACAATCTGGCCTGCATAAGCACGAATACTCACATTTGATAAAATTTGTTTTGAATGATACGCAAAGCTAAGATGTTCTACCAAAAGTTTCTTTTTCAACATTACTTCACAATAACATCAATTAGCTATAGGTATCTCGTACAAATATGAGACTTTTGTTCAGTTTTGTACAAAATTACAAGATTTGTACACATACCCTTCAGAAGATTTAATTAAGCGTTGACTAAAACAAATGCATAATTATAATTAAGCCGTGGCTAACTAGGAATTATGGATACGGTACAGATTTTAAAAGTACTCGGGGAACCGATGCGTTATCGAATATTTGAGGCTCTATTAGAACGAAAACATTGTGTACGTTCACTTTCAAAAAAACTACAAGTAACAGAATCTGCAATTTCACAACATTTGAAAATTATGAGAGAGAATGGCCTTGTTTACGGTGAAAAATATGGTTATCACACCCATTATTTTCCAAAACAAGAAGCTGTTGATTATCTAGCAGATATGTTCTGTAAAATGAAAGAAAAATCACTTACCCTCGACAGGGATATGACCATCTGTAATTGTGAATTTAAAAATACAACTGCCGGGGATAAACCATGAAACAAGAAAGAAAGACATGTCGTCGAGGCTCAATAACCAAGGAAATAATTAAGACTTCTTTTTTGAGCCTTTTAAAATCAATATCGTATCCAAATATAACTATTACCGATGTTTGTAAGAACGCAGCAGTTAGCAGGAGCTCCTTTTACCTGCATTTTGATGGAGTACATGATGTACTTGATGCCATTCTTACAGATATTTTTCTACAGTCGTGTGAATCACCTTTCTCATCATGTCCTCATACAAAAAAGGCAAACTGTGAAATTGTTTCAATCTGTCAGTTTGTAAGAAGACACAAAGAGTATCATGTTTTGTTCACACAAGAAATATTAACAGAGACTATATTAGAAACGTTTGCTAATTGTATGATACAAGCCTGTAAAAAACGTTCACAAATACATCATGTATTTGATTTTTACTTTGCAGGATGTTTTTACATATTAAAAAAATACCTTACAGCTTCTGATGCAACATGGGAAAAAATCCAATCTGATATCATTAAAGTAACAAACGAAACATTTAATTCAGTATGGAGTACCGATGATGAAAGAAAAAAAGTTTCAACTCTATAGTGCTTTATTCTTTGAATTCCTCAAAGTAGGTCTTTTTACTTTTGGTGGCGGCTATGCCATGATTTCACTTATTTCATATATATGTGTCGAAAAGAGAAAATGGCTCACTGATGAAGAAATGATGAACATTACCGTTATTGCTGAGTCAACACCAGGTCCTATGGCGATAAACTGTGCGACGTTCACGGGATATAAAAAGGCCGGTCTTTTTGGGTCACTCATAGCAACACTTGCGATGGTTATTCCTTCTTTTATCATTATCTGTTTTGTTGCCTATTTCTTTGAACATTTTATGCACATCGTATGGGTTGCCAATGCTTTTAAGGGAATAAAGATTGCAGCAACGCTCCTTGTTCTTGATGCGGGGCTTTCGATGATGCAAAAAATGAAGAAAAAAACACTGCCACGTGCAATCATGATTGTTTCACTCTGTATCATGTTCCTTTCATCAGTTTTTGCCTGGCACCTTTCTACCGTTTTTCTCATGATTATTGCAGGGCTCTTTTCAATTTCACTGTTTTATATAAAAAAAGTATGCAATAAAACAAACGAGAAGGAACAGACCAAATGATATATCTCAACCTATTTCTTACCTTTCTCAAAATTGGGTGTTTTTCTTTTGGCGGAGCATATGGTGCTATTCCCCTCATCAGAGATGCAGTTATCGCACAAAACTGGCTTGATGATGAGACCTTGGCCTACATGATTGGTGTAAGTGAAAGTACTCCAGGCCCTATCATGTTAAATCTTGCAACGTATGTTGGTATATCACAGGCAGGTGTTATAGGTGCATTACTTGCCACAACGGCGGTAGTACTCCCCTCGTTTATAATCATTCTTTTGGTAACAGCTTGTTTTAACGCTCTTTTGAAAAACAAAGTCTTTCAAGTTACCTTACAGGGGGTAAAGCCCTGTATCATCGGTATCATCTGTGCTACCGGACTCTATATGACCTTACAGAGAATTGGGCTCAGTTCTGTACACGAACCTGTATCCTGCTACCCTATCACATCAATTGGTCTGGTACTTAGTCTTGCGGCAGTTTTATTTGGCCCAAAGTATATTCTCAAAAAAAAATTACATCCCATCCTCTTTATTTTACTGTCTGCAGTATTAGGGGCAGTAGTGTTTACTCTATTTTAAAATACTGAAACGCTTGATTGAGCGAAAACTGTTATTTTTTGGTTGGCTTTTGGTAGATACCTCCGTAATGAGAAAGTACAATAGTTACAGTTAGCTATAACTAACAATAGTGTATTTTTGGAGGTTACATGAAAGTATCTCATATCAATATTTTTTTTCGAAGCATCGGAAAAACTCAAATCAAATATCGTTGGCTTTGTCTTTCGCTTCTCTTGGTACTCACTGTAATAAATCTATCAGGCTTAAGGAATTTCCAAACACAAAGCAATAATAATGATTGGATTGTCAATGGAAGTGAAATACAAGTCAACTCTGACCACTTTAAGGACATTTTTGGCAACGATCAGTACGTTTTGGTGCTTGTACAAGCAGATGATGTATTTGCCCCGGAAGTGCTATCCATAATTGACAATCTGGGTGAGGAACTTGAAAGCACTGTACCTTTTGCTGACAAGGTGACTTCACTTACAACGGTTTCCATTCCAATAGGGACGGATGGAGGGCTAGAAGTAAAGAGTCCTTTTGAAGATGGAATTCCTGCTGATCTCATAGAACTTGCAGAAAAAAAAGCCTTTATCATGAGTAGAGAATCCCTCGTGAATAATCTGGTATCCGATGACGCTAAAGAAACCTGGATTATACTTAAGTTGCACCCCTTTGAAGATGAAAGTACCGATGTTGTTACCGTTGGTCATGCAGCAGAAAAGGTAATACTGCAAGACAAGTACAAAAGCAGTAACTGGTCTCTCAAACCTATTGGGAGCGCCTATACCACCGCTGAAAAAATGGACACGGTATCACATGATTTTGCTATACGGATTATGTTGGGATTTGCAACCATGCTTATCTGTCTTATAGTTTTTGTACGTTCCTTTAGAGGTGTTATTGTACCTTTTATAGCGACTCTATTCGGTATTGGCTCTGTCTTAGGTTTTACAGGACTGCTTCATATTCCTGCCGATTCAGATTTGATGTCGTTACCGGTTCTCTTAGGAATGGCTTTATCTATTGGGTACGCTCTCCATTATATTAATGCATTCAAACTGCATTTTAGGCGAACCGGTAAAAGAAAGGAATCTGTTATCTGTGCCGTGGAAGAATCAGGTTGGCCCGTTTTATTCACGGTAATTACAACTGTAGTTTCCTTGCTCTCATTTATGTTTGCCTGTATCCGGCCAATGGTATGGCTGGGTGCCGTGTCTGCCAGTGTAGTATTCATGGTGTATATCTATGTTGTCATCCTTATTCCTATTTTCATGAGTTTTGGTAAAGATGCAAAAATAAGTACTCAACCAGCTGGCGCTACAAAAGCAGATTTATTCTTTGAAAAAATGGGTGCAAAACTGGTAGCACACAGTAAAAGTATTGTTATCATTTCTACCGTCATTATTGTTATCTGTATTCCCGGACTGCTCAAAATGGAAGTAAATATGGATTATCTCAAATTCATGGGGAGTAAAGTTCCTTTCGTACATAGGATTGAAGAAGTTCTCAAGACAAAAATCGGAAACCTGTATAGCTATGATGTTCTCATAGAATTTGACCAGGAGGATGCTTTTAAGGATCCTCATAACATGATGGCTTTGGATTTGCTTGAGAATGACTTGGGAAAACTACGGATGACAAAAATTTCAGGAGGTAAGCCTCGAGTAAAATCAATTACCAGAATGGTCAAAGAAATGTATCGCGTACTACAAGCGGATGATCCTCAGTTTTACAAAATTCCTGAAGAACGCGATATGTTAACACAGTTGTTATTTTTCTATGAGATTTCTGATAGCGACAGCCTGTATGATGATGTCACAGAGACCTTTGACGCTGCACATGTCCATGTCGAGATTTCTGATTACAACGCCAATAGTATTGTAGATGATATCGCAAAGGCCGAAGCCTCCGCACGAAAATATTTTCCCGATGCAAAAATTGCAGTTGTTGGTACCGTTGCTGAAAATGCTGCTATGAATGCAACAATTGTAACCAGTGAGTTAAAATCTTTTGGTTCATCTTTTCTCATGATTGCAATTCTCTTGGTCATTGTCTTTTCTAGTGTACGTACAGGACTAATAGCCATGATACCGAATCTAGCACCTGTATTACTGATAGGAGCAGTAATGGGATATGCACATATGCCGCTCGATGAAGTGACGATGATGATTATGCCTATGATTCTGGGTATTGCCGTTGATGACACAATACATTTTTCCAACCACATAAAATATAAATTGGAAGGAAAAGTTTCCTACCAACAAGCAATTAGTGAGACTTTTAGGGAAGTTGGTAAAACAATGGGAACAACAACTGCGATATTATGCGCAATGTTTTTAATGTATTGCTTTAGTCCAATCACTGCCATGTTTAGAATCGGTCTCCTTTCAATTATAGGTTTGAGCGCAGCTCTTATCGCGGACTATACTTTGACTCCTGCCCTATTGTATATTTCCAAACCATTAAAAATAAATAAGTGAGGTACCTTATGAAACACTTTTTTTTATTAGGATTTTTTTGCGCTTGTACAGCAGTATTATTCTCAGAAGAATTAACTGGGTATGACATAGCCAAACGTGCGGATTCAGTTGACGAGGGTAAAACGAGTTCTTATACGGCAACGATGACACTAACAAATAAAAAAGGAGCTACCCGCATACGTGAGATAAGTATGAGATCAAAAGATTATGGGGATGTAAAAAAATCGGTAATTATATTTACCATGCCTAAGGATGTGAGTGGTGTCTCCTACCTTTCATTTGATTATCCAGATAACAGTGATGGAAGTAAGCCTGATGCCGACAGCTGGCTCTATATGCCAGCGATGAAAAAGGTACGTCGAATTTCAGGAAGTAGCAAAGACGATGACTTTATGGGAACCGATTTTACCTATGCAGATATGGGTGATAGAGGACTTACCAAAGATACGTTCACGCTCGTAGGAGAAGAGCTTATTGATGGATTTGATTGCTGGATAGTTGAAGCTAAAGCAAAGGATACGTCCGAAAAAACACAAAGAAGAGTACTCTGGTATCGAAAAGACAACTATAAAGCACTCAAAGGGGAATACTACGACAAACAGAATACCCTTACGAGAGAAATGAGATGTACCGATATTACCCAAATCGATGGTATATGGACAACTGGAAAAATGTTTATGAAAAATGTTAAAACAGGCCATTCTACATTACTTGAGATGAAGGATGTTATGTACAACAGAGCATTTGATGACAACATGTTTACGGTCAGTAGCATAGAGCGTGGAAACATTCGGTAAGGGGCTCAAGGCCTGCATTCTAGTCTGATTGTGTAAACAATGGTATTATTATAGGTGACATAAGGATTCTCTATGAATGTAAACAAGAAAATCTATCTTGAGGGGAAAGCAGTTACCGTGCAACTGGATGGTAAACATACCTTTCCCCACGACTATGGAAAAATCGGTATTGATTCTGTAAAAAAACATAATAATATTGTCTACCGTAGTTGGAACATTCAATTTAACAAAGACATTGCTGCAGAAGAACAAGACAACGCAGGACTTGATGAAGTCCAAATTATGTTTAATATCAATCATGATATTAGTTGGTTTGTAAAGAATAAACAAATAAGCACCATAGATTCACATAGTAAAGTAAAAGAAAAAGTTGAAATGGGCAAAGGGGAAGTCTGCATATTTCGAAACAATGACTATAGTACAGGCATGACCTATGCTGCTGACATTACCTTTAAATTCAAAAGCATGCAGATGCCCACATCCTTTTTCAGGACACTCTTATCAAAGTTTTTTTCTACTAAAGACATCAGAGCTCTAGAAACACAATTTTTGATACATGTTACCAAAACGAGCATTACACCAGAAATGTTTAAGGTATTGTCTGAAATTGATACATCAGATCGTTTCAAGGAATACGAAGGAATATATTTAGAGAGTAAAATGATAGAGCTCACCGCTCTCGTCCTCTATGGTATTGCATATCACAAAACTGAAGAAATACAGAGACTTGCAGTACCGAACAAAAAGGATACCGAACGGATTGAGTTATTGCGGGAACAAATCCAAAGGCAACCTGCAGATGAATATGATGCGCCATCGGTTGCTTCATCCTTGGGCATGAGTGTCAGTAAACTAAACAGGTCATTTAGAACCTTGTATGGAACATCGCTCCATGCCTATGTACAGGATAAGCGACTTGAATATGCCGCTCATCTCATACAAGAACATAATTTTGCAATTTCAGAAGCAGCTCAGAAAGCTGGATATACAAACATGAGCCACTTTTCAAAATCCTTTTCAAAAAAATATGGTATGCTCCCAAAGCATTTTTTAGAAAAGAACAAGCAGCGCCATCTTGAACTTTTCATCAGCTCGCACTGAGTGTTTGCCATTTTTGGCAAACGCAAAGTTTTCACCTGCTGTAATAGGATATTCTTTACCTTCATAACCGATTATCCCTTTCCCGTCTAAGGCAAAAATCAATGCTTCACCTGGAGCTGCATGTTCTGTAAGGGATGTTCCCTTGTCAAAACTCATGACAACCAGTTTCATGTGATCATCATGAGCAATATCCCTATTGACGATTTTTCCTTCCTGATAAGGAACCAAGTCTTTTAAAGTGAAAACTTCTCCTGCATTTACACTTTTCATTGCATTCATAGCAAACTCCTTTCTAAATAGTATTTCTGTATAGACACAGTCTGTATCTGATGTAACAGCAAACAAGGTATCATGAGGAATGAGTATTCCCTCACCAGCCATAATTTTTTTTCCATACAAAACAGCATTTCCACTCAACACCAAATACATGACATTCTGAGTGTATGCTTCTGCACTAATATCAGTACCAGCAGCTAATGCAAAGTAGGAAATTTTAAAGTCACCATCTTCATACACAGTCTTTGAAATGGTGCAGCCTTTGACAGGTGTGTTGTCATCCTTAATCGAAAAGATACTTCCAATTTTTTCTTTTAACATTACAGCTCCTTTCTATTTATTTATGCTTTTTTTCTTACAGTAATAGAGGAATGAACGCAGGCGAGACCATGCGCCTTCGTCCCAGTCACCATCAATATAGACAAGATTCAATGGTGCCTCGCAGATATCATGAATACCTGCCATTTCCATCAACATTGCCGCGTTTTCATAACGTGGACACAAAAGTAAGACCGCATCGGCCCTTTGGCCCATCTGAATTGCTTTTGCAAATCGATACCGAAGATTTGCACCATGTACCTGAGAAAAGTTTTTATCAGCAATGCTTTTCAATGCATCAAGACTTTGCGCAAATGGACTGTTTATGCCCATGAGAGAGCTGATAGCATGGAGTTTTTCTTCTAACTCTGTACATAAGGCGCTGTTTGCCTCATCTTCAGCCCACAGGAAGAGGAGATATTCTGTAAGGGGTGCACGAATAATTGTATACTTTTCATTTTCGAGCGTATCAAGGACACCATCATTAAGATTCGTTTGTGTCAGGGGAGTTCCGACTGCGGCCAAAAGTACTGTATCCCGTTTGTAGCTACCTAGCTTTTGGGCAAAAGATTTAAGTTCTGCAAAACTAGGGACGGTATGCCACCGCTGCTTTTGTAAATCTCGTGCTTGGGAGGAAGCTGCATACAGTAAATCAGCTGCAAGAACTGCTCTAAATAGTAAGTCGATATCAGCAGATTCTTGTGGGAGTGACTCTAATTTTGGAGAGACTATAGTATTGTTGCTATGGTACTCCCGTGTAAGTATAGAATACAGGGACCGGGCATACATACCATCAGCTTCTGCTCCTTCTGTTTGAGGAATAAGCAGTTGTACATTGTTTAGAGATGCAAAAATGCCAGAGGATACACCAAGCAATGCTACAAAAGGCAAATACTCTTTTGTTGTCGTCATGCCTCTCCCGTTGAGAATAGTCTTACGATCTATAGGCGCTGCTATTTCTGTTTTAACTCCATACACCTTTTCATAGAATGAGGCTATATAGTAGGAATACAAACCACACTCAGGAATATACATTTTTTTACTTGTGTCAGGTGTATGAGATAGAGCAACGGTACGGTGTGTAACAGCTTCGAGTTTAAAATCTACTGGGACACATACAGCAGGTCTATGGGAAAGGCTATTAAGGAATGCTTCGATTCTAGTTATGACGCCTACTTGAGAAAAGTGTTCGTCAACTTCTATCTGGAGATAGGGTTTATCTCCCATTTCTTCTTTGAAAAGATAGGAAAGCATGGTATCTGGGCCACAGCCATGATTGGTAAGATAAACAGCATACAGGTTTGGATGATGCGCAACAAGTTTAGCACCGGAAATGATGTGTTGCCCAAACGGCCAGTATAAATTGGGGTAATCATCAGAAAGGTCAACATCATGGGCAGGAAGGTGTTCCAAGGTAATCACTTTATGTCCCCGTTCTAAAAGTAGCTTTGGAATTCCCATATTCAAAACAGGGTCAGCCATGCCGTAATTTCTTGTTATCAATACGAGTACTTTTTCATCAGGTTTAATCTGGGCAAGAAGTTCCTTTCCCAGTTTTTCTACTGCCTTTTGTTGTTGCATAACCGCCATGCCGCCACACATCATGGCCTGCGTACATTTAGGAATTGGGTATCCCAGTTGTTTACCAACGCCAACCATTGCTTGAGCCATGGCGGTCTTTCCCATATCGAGATCAAAAGTGGGATTTAAAAGGGTAATTCCTTTTTCTTTTAATTTTAGAATCTGTGCAATAACTTTTGCAGCATTCTGCATGTATACACATCCATAATTATGTTTTACCTGCGATTTTTCGTGTTTAACTGTATGTACATTAGGCATAAAGATATAATCTACACCAGCTTCTAGCAGTTCGACAAAATGACCGTACATCAATTTTACAGGATAACAAGTTTCCCCCTGCGCATATTGTTGTGATCGTCGTATGGTCTCTTCATTAGTTGCTTGAGTCAAAAGCACGTTAAAACCTAATGTCTTGAAAAAGGCATTTGCCATAGGGAAAAACTTATGCATCATCAACGCATAAGGAATCCCTACCGTTTTCTTTTGCGGATCCCGTTCTTTTACATAATCCTTCATGAGTAGTTTTGCAGATTGTTCATAAAAGCTACTATTAGTTTTAACTACGTCACTTACGGTTTGTGTTGCATCATATTGAGACGGAAAATCATATCCTTTAAAGTTACTTGTTTTTCCTTTTGTCACTTCCTGAGCTAATAAAGCTGCACCAAAGGCTCCACTAATTGAAAAACAAGGAGAAACAGTAAGTCTATCTCCAAATGCAAGTTTAAAAGCTGCAACAATTCCTGGATTATAGGCGACACCGCCCTGTAATACGATATGATTACCTACTTTATGTTCTCCAACAACTTTAGTAACGTAATTTCGTACAACGGAATGACACAATCCAGCAGCAATATCGGCCATACTTGCTCCATTGCCGGCAGCAGTATCGATAGCAGTTTCAATAAAGACAGTACAACGTTCACCGAGTTCTGCAGGAGCGGTACTTGAAAGAGCAAGGCGGCCAAAATCCGCTAGAGGGATATCCATTCGTCCCGCTTGTTCTTCTATGAATGAACCGGTTCCAGCAGCACAGATTTTATTCATCATAAAGTCTTGTACTTCACCATCTTTTATGAAAATATATTTTGAATCCTGTCCTCCAATTTCAAAAACAGTATCTGCATCAGGTGTCCAAAAGCAGGCGCCTTTTGCTTGTGCACTAATTTCATCTCGAATGGCATCAGCCCCAATCATTCTTCCAATGCGTTCTCGTCCACTGCCGGTAACACCGACAGAGTTAAAGGAAA
This sequence comes from Treponema sp., assembly GCA_024695475.1. GTDB lineage: Bacteria > Spirochaetota > Spirochaetia > Treponematales > Treponemataceae > Treponema_D. The sequence continues at coordinate 2,536 of JAILIC010000022.1, read as the reverse complement.
TCTCACCAAAACGTTCTTTTATTGAAGCAAGCCCCGTACGCACTGCTGTTTCAGGACTACCCGCGGTACGTAAGTATTGAAAGTCTATCAGCTTACCCGCAGTATCGATTACAACTAAGTCGGTACTGGTTGAACCAATATCAATCCCCAGGCTACAGCCCTTTTGTGGGATACTGCCTGTGGCCACTGGATCTGTATAATACGCATTCTTAATAAGAGAAAGCGGTCTTAACGTACTGTCAGTCTTAGCTGCAGCGTATGCATTGTCAAAGAGTGTATACAGCTCACCCACTTTCATAGTTTTTTCGGCTTTCAGTGCGGCACCAAGGCTTGCCATATACAGAGGATTTTGTGGAATTATCAGTTCCTGACTATCGAGTGAAAAAATTTCGTAGATAGCCTGCACAGCACCATTATTCTGAGTTACCCCACCGGTAAAAACAACCGGCTTTTCAATAGGAAGATTTTTTACAATGGTAGCTTTGTAATTCCGTATCATTGCATGACAAAGCCCCAAGAGAATATCTGGTGTTGATACCCCTTCCTGCTGGCGATGGATTATATCTGTTTTTGCAAAGACAGCACATCTTCCTGACAAGCGGGGCACTGACTTTGCCTGAGCAACAATAGCCGAATAATCTTCTATTTTCATTCCGAGCCGTGACATCTGATCTTCAAAAAAGGAACCTGTTCCACCAGCACAGTGTTCATTTATTGAAAATAACGGAACAGCTTTTTTTATATCGGTAATAAAGCGAGCACCTTGGGCACCAATATCGATTATGCTTCCAGCATTTGGAACTGTAAAACGAACTCCTTCAACAATTGCAGGAATTTCTCCCAATGAGGGAAAATCAGATATATGCCGTATTAAACTTTGCGAATTGCTTCCTGTTATTGCAACAAGTATCACTTCATCAGGTAAAGCAAGTTTAGAAAAAGCTTTTTCCATTGCTGTGAGAATACGTCCGTGATGACGAAGCATATATTTTTGTTGAATATGAGTTCCATTTACAACGATACACTTTAGTGTAGAAGCACCAATATCAATTCCAAGTCTCAGCATAGTAAACCTCATTTGTTAGTTTTTGCTAACTTACAGGAATCATAATAACGGGACTTTTAGAATAAAACTGTTGCTTGGGCAACAAAACATATTTTTTTTGAAAAGGTTGTATGAAGAATCTGTATTATAAAAGAGTAATCGATTTACCTTCTATTACAATTAAACCATCAGCTTCCATACGCCCGAGTTCTCTACTCACTGCACTACGATCAGCACATATATACTGAGCAAATTTTTCTCTCGTCAAAGGCATTACAAAGGATTTTTGTCCTAAGTTCTTACTCATAATTTCTAGATAAAAGAGAATCTTATCTCTCAGAGTTGGCTGTATCAAAAGCTGGATTTTCATATTTAGTCGTTGCGCTTCTACTGCCAGTCCTCTCAGAATATTTTCCAGTACAATCATTCTATACGGACAGTTACAACGATTTTTTTCACTTCCGTCTGGCATTTGCAAAAATAATACTTTTGATTTTTCAGCGGAAACAATCCGCATAAAGGGATTGGGAGTATTGAGATAACAAAGGGCCGCTCCAAATAATTCCCCTTTTTTTATTTGACGTAACAGTAACTCCTTGCCATCTAAACCGAGCTGTTGTACATGAATCTGCCCTTCTATCAATATGCCGGCGTATTGAATTTGTTTTCCAGAAGGATATACCTCTTGATTACTATCAAAATTCTTAAAATATCCCCCAAGACATTGGATTGCTTTATCAATATCCGATAACGGTATTCCCTTAAAAATAGCAGTTTTACTTAAAAACGATTGGTAGAGATTTAACATAATTTTTTAAAGTGTTGCACAAGCAACAGATTTTGAAATTATTATATGCTAACTTTTATTATAATTCAACAACCAAGAGGTAATTATGAAAAGAAGAGTTGTATCTTTGTTTGCTGTACTTGTTTGTCTATCAAGTATTGCATTTACCGATGAAGCAGTCATTCGAGTTGGTGTACCAAAGGCACCGCCCGCACTCCCTATTCTCCGCATGATTGAAACAAACGCTTTGGGAAATAAAGTTTCAATCAGTTTTACAACGTGGGATGCTCCTGAAAAATTAATTGCTATGGTTCAAGGTAAAGAATTTGATATGTTCGCTTTTCCATTGACTGTAATAGCAAAATTGTATAACAAGGGCATTCCTGTAACCCTTACCAATGTAAATACCTGGGGTGTAACCTACTTTATCACGAGCGACCCCAATTTAAAGGATTGGTCTCAGCTTAAGGACAAAACTATTTATGTTCCGCTGCAGTCTTCACCTCCAGATGTTTTAACCCAGTTTTTCTTGAATAAAGCAGGACTTGATCCTAAAAAAGATGTACATATTATCTACACTTCTCAATCAGAAGTAACGCAAATGATTGCAAGTGGTAAAGGACAGTATGCAACTTCTACTGAACCCCAAGTAACTGCTGCAAAGATGAAAAATCCTGCTGTAAGGGTTGCTTTTAGTTTTGAAA
>JAILIC010000153.1 GCA_024695475.1 Treponema sp. | reverse complement strand
AAAAAGGAATGGAGTTGAGACATGTCATTAGAAAGTTTATTTCCAGAAGCGGTCGGAGCTGAAAAAGTAGAACACGCAGATGATTGGGTAGCTGTTGAAGAAAATGGACAGACATTTTATTTGCCTTTAGCCAGTCTTAGTGAGCGTGAAAAAGCTTTGTTAACCTTAAAAAATGATGGCGTGTTGGATGCTAGCATTACTGATAATCCTTGGTATCGTTATTTAGTTCAAAATGACACAAGTGCATCGCAAGGTTACAAGTGCCTTCAAATCATTTATATTGACCATAAAGAACTATTACCAGAAGAGTTATTTGAGTTTTTTGAGACACTTTTACCAAATATGCTTGCGCATGTTGTGACATGCTGAAACATGTGAAAAGTTTTTGGGAGCTTTTCCAAGCACCTCACACTCCAAGTAGTAACAGACACCTTCTGCATCTTTATAAGAGATATTAGAGGATAATTAAAGATGTACAAAAACGGCGGTTTAAAAATGTACATTTTTAATTGACTTTTTATCCGGTTGCCGCTTATAGACAGACTTGAAATAATCACAATTCTGTAAGATTTTCCTTCTGCCACAGTTGTTCGGAAAATCCGAACAACTGAATCTTTTTGGGTGATGGCATCACCTTAACTAATCGGATACCATCACCATAGCTAATCGGATGGTACCATCCTCGTTAATCGGATACCATCATCCTACCGAGGGTGATGGCATCATCCTAACTAATCGGATATCCAAGTCCCGTGGTAGGTACAATAATTACGGACTCTACGTTCAGTAATTTGCTGTTTTTTGGGCACCAATTCTACAAAAATATATTCCGCCTTACTCACAGGAAGAGTATAGAACGTTATCGGCAAAATATATAGGCAAGTATTATATAAAATACTCTGATTTATTTTGCCGATAGTACTACATTATCTAGCCGTAGAGCGAATTTCACTCAACATTCTGTATTTTCCAACTCAAATACAGGGGAAGACTTATAGTATTTGTGCCTGCACATAAAATCCCCATAAAAGGCTGTTTGCAAAAAGTCCTGCCATTTATGCAATTATTCATAGGAGTTTTGTATTAGGAATTCAGACAGCAAATCCTATCTTTCTCGTACTTGCGTTTCCTTCTTCATGCCACTGATTCTTTTTTTCTGTCTGAAGCTTTTTGAGCTCCTCAAGGATGTAAGCGGAATCAACGTCATCCGGGTTCATAAAGCGGATGCGACTTGAAAGAGCCCCAAAGTCCCCTGGAGTTACACTGTCTGAGTCTTCCAGTTCTTCAATTTCTTTATTTGAAAGATGGTAATCCGGGAAGTATTTTTCGAGCATGATTTTAATCCCATCAAACTTCATAGGCTTAAACTCAACAAGCATGTGAAAACGGCGCTGCATAGCAGGATCCATTATGTTACGCAGGTTTGTAGTACAAATAAGGATACCTGTAAATTCTTCCATCTGGGTAAGGAACTCATTTACAAGGGAACGTTCCCAAGTGCGCTGAGCCTGATTTCTGTCATAAAAGAAAGTATCGGCCTCATCAAATAAGAGAATTGCATCACTTTGCTCAGCCTGCTCAAAAGCATCGCGGATATTCTGTTCATCCTGTCCTACATACGGGCTTAAAATATCACTTGGACGGCAAAGTATAATCTCTTTACCAAGCTGTTCTGCAATATAACGGGCAAGTTCTGTTTTACCGGTTCCGCTTAATCCATAAAAAAGCATTCGTATTCCGTTTTCTGTATTCTTGTTCCTTTCTGCATATTTGGCTGCATTCTGAACCATATTTACAATTTCTTTAGGATCCATAGACGCATTAAGAACACGCAAATCATATTCTGCCTTTACTTTATCCCGCATTTTCTTTTTCTTGCCGTTAAGTAAAAGAGAATTTTCTTTCATTACGATATCTGCTTTTTTAAGGAGCGTATCTTCGTCCTTACATTCCATTGCATCAATTGTTTTCACAATATTTTCTACGCTCTGACCGGTAAGATGATACTTATCAAGCATTGAAACTAATTCTGCTTTTGTATTTTCAGTAAGATCCATGTCTTTTAGTTTCTGCTCTGCTATGGTTTTCATCATAGTTTTAGGCATAGCTTCAAAATGAATGCTAAAAGTAAAGCGACGTCGAGTAGAATCATCAATCTGATGCTGATGATTTATGATGTAGATTACCTTGTCCCTGTTGTTTTCAAGCATCTTGTTGACCGTACCCTTTGTTTTTGAAGGAGTTTTTCCAAAAAAACTGAAATCCATAGTTTTTAAAAGAGAATCCGCTTCATCAACAATCAGGATAGAATCCTTACGTTCCATAGAAAGAAGACATACAAGGCGACTAAGAACATTACCTCTTTCATTTGTTTCTGCTTCGTTTTTGAAAATATACACCTGTTTTCCAGTCTGGCTGCAGAGTGATTTTGCAAGTTCTGTTTTGCCGCTTCCTGGCTTACCATAAAAAAGAATAGAAACAGGATTCTTACCCTTCAACAGGTCGCTGCAAATTTCCAGAGATTCCTGCTTTACAGAAAAACTATCCAGAGCATACGCATTGCTACAGTCGAGGGTATTCAAGAGGTCACTAAAATACGGCTCGATACTCTGAGACTCAATACATTCATTTAAAGAAGAATCATAATCCCCGTCGCCATCAATAAAACCGAATGATTTTAATTTCTGGTCACTACGAAGCATATAGCTCAGTTCCTTTTTTGTAATACCAAGCAATTCAGGAATGCTGTTACGGATTTCATTTTCACAGCTGTGGAAAAGCGTATGTAAGTCTTCATTTGTATCAAAGCGGCACTGCATAAGAATATAGCGGGCTTCATCTACTGAAAGATTCACAGTATCAACAAGAAACTGTGTCTTTGATACATCATAGATTGCAGCTTTCTGCTTCTTTGAAAGATTCATACTTGAAGTTACAGAGATGTCATCGTCTTTTCCAAAAATAACGGTGTATATTATAGAAGAAAAAACAGGTTTGTCTGAACAATACAAGACACGATGCAAATCTACGGTAATTTCATCAGTCTTTTCAAAATGGCGCATGGCTCGTTCCACTTTTTTATCTTGTTCATACACATACGGAATATCCGCATCTTCAAAACACATTTCTTCTGACGGAGGTGTTGTAAGACGATTTAATTTGTTTTGTTTTTCAAGATTATGAATTTCATCCTTCAAGACTGCTTTTAAACGCTCAGTCTTATTCAGATTTTCAGTATTTGCAAGAAAAAGTTTTATGGCTTCATCATAATCATTAATTACATTTTTGTTTGTTTTTTCTTCAAAAAGAGTATAGAGATAAAAGCAAATTGCGTAAGGTTCATCTTTTGTATAAGTAATTGAAGAGTTATTCATTTTTCTAAACCTCCTGAACCGTCTTCTTCTCATGTCAATTTCTGTTACTCTGCCCATACTATTTCCTCCATCTTAGTTGCCATTCTGTTCAGTTGTGTTTCTTAAAACATAGCAATATACTATACGATAGGATTCTCAAAAAATGAGAAAATGAGGCCATTATGAAAAAAGTTGAAGAAACTCACAAGAGGCAGTCTCAGAAAGAAGCCGAAAAAATTAACTGCATTTTACATGCCTTAAAAGAGGAACATCAACATCTTTCCATAAAAGAAATGTCCGAACTACTCAGTAGACATGGCCTTTCGAAAGGCGCATCATGGCAAAACCTTTACAAGTGGCTTCCAGATGAGTTGCAGGAATATTATGTAGAAAAGGATTCGGACGATAAATATTTTTATAACAATACATTTGCTGAGCAGAACAAAATTAATAAGGCTCTCGACAATGCGGAATTATCTGCGGCAGAAAAAAAAGAACAGATAACCATAATTTCACATTTTCTTGATTCCATTAAAGACTCTCCTGTTTATGAAAAAGCTAAAGAGTTTCTCTTAAAAGAAGAAGCGAATCTCAAATCCTTCCGAAATACAAATACCAACTCGGCAAATTTTTCAAGAATTCTATTTATGGGCGCCCCGGAAGCAAATATCAAAAAAGATATCTGGGATAAAATCTACAAAGCAATGAGTACAAATTCAATACTGCAAATCGAATATACTCCAGAAGGCAGAACAAGCAGCGAAACATACAAAGTTCAGCCTTTCCAGCTGATTTTTGATAACGGAATCTGGGAGCTATGGTCATATAGCCTAAAAAACAAACATGAAGGTATGCGGCTTTTTAATCTTTCAAGAATTACAAACATACATATTTTGGAACTAGCAAAAAAATTTATTCTGCCTAAGAACTATAATTTTTTACACTATGTAGTAGGAAATTTTGGCTGCTATAATGATGAAACTCCGAGGTTATATAAAATCAAATTTACTAAGGATAGTTATGCATGGCTTTACTCAAAAGAGAGAATCTGGGGAGATAATCAAACCAGAGAAGAAACTGAAGATGGCTATATCTTAAGCTTTGAGGCTAGTCAGTTAAAACCGATTCTCCGATGGGTTTTAGGCTGGGGTGATGAAGTTCAGCCTTTGGAGCCAGCAGATCTTGTCTCGGAATGGAAAGAAAAAGTTATCAGGATGGGAGAAAAATTAAAATACTGATCAAACTATTTTCTAGCAGCACGCGCTTTATCAACAAAGAAATGCAAGAAGCGTTTTTCTGAGTGATTGTCATTTGTCTTCCTATTTTTTCTTTTGCGGTTGTGCTGCAGTCTCTTCTTCGTCCCACTCAACTTCAAGCGTACGGCTTTCGACATTACGAATACGTTGATAGGTCAGACAATCTGCTTTATGGATGGTAATACCACGGCCACGAGAGACATACCCGACAATAGGATCTCCATGTTTTGGATTACAGCATTTTGCCATAGTAACCAAAAAATTAGTAGTATTGCCGATACGGATCTTGCCCGTACCTTTTTTTTGGACATCCGCATCAAAGCCCTCGGGATGATGACGTACACGCTGTTTTTTTTGGGAATACACCGCATTAGCAACATTTTCAGCAGCAATCTTAGCCGCACGCTCTTTATCAACAAAGGTTGGATCATTGAGGTTAAGCCAGGCACGTATTTTACTACGAGCCTTTGAGGTATGAACCATTGGCAACTGATTTGCCGTTGGGTGAGCCTGAGGATTGGTAATAATATCAATTATCTGTGTGTTTTTAAGTGGTGTAGACAAAGGAATAATCTTGCCGTCCGCTTTTGCGCCAACTATTTTTTCGCCAATAGCGGAGTGTACATGATAGGCAAAATCTATTGCCGTTGATCCTGCCGGTAGCTGAACAACATCACCTTTTGGGGTAAACACATATATTTCATCACCTAACAAATCGTTTTTTAGCTCATTAAAAAATGCTTCGTCATTGAGATGACTGGTACGCAGTTCCCTCAGTTGATTAAAGATCGACAAGTGCTCCACATCGACTAAATCATGACTGCTGCCTTTTTTATACAGCCAATGACTGGCAACACCGTGCTCTGCAACCGTATGCATGTCAACAGTACGGATTTGAATTTCAAGAGGTTTACCTTCGCACATGACCGTTGTATGTAATGACTGATAGCCATTTGCTTTTGGCATGGCAATGTAATCTTTAAACCGACCATCAAGAGGCTTCCACAGGTTATGGACAATGCCAACTAACGTATAACACTCTGGTACGGTATTACAGATAATACGCAAGGCAAGCAAATCATATAAATCACCGGCTTCTTTATTGCGTTTGCGCATTTTTTGATAAATCGAATAAAAATGCTTTGCCCGGCTCGTAATTGATACGTTCATACCAAGTTTTACCGCAGCCTTTTGGATTGCTTGTACTGCCTTTTCCAGATATTGAGCTCTCTCATCCTTTTTTTGAGCAACAATTGCCTTTATCTGCTGAAAAACCGCAGGATTGTTATATTTGAGGCTCAAATCTTCCATTTCGTTTTTTTCTGCAGACATACCAAGACGATCTGCAAGAGGAGCCCATATATCAATAACTTCCTGTGCAACTGCTTTTTGTTCTTCTGGAGTAACAGATTTTAGATAGCGCATGCGATCAAGCCGGTCTGCCATTTTTACTAAAATAACACGCACATCATCTACCATAGCAAACAACATTTTTCGTATGGAATCAGCCTGTTGCAAGGTATTATTGTTTATTTTGAGATTAGTTATCTTTGCCGTGCCATGTATGATAGAAGCTACATCTTTACCAAATAGTTTTTCAACTTCTTCCTCAGTAACCCCTTCAATTTCAGTTATACTATGAAAAAGACCTGCTATAACACCATCTATATCAAGATGATTTTTTGCCATCATGTATGCAACTCGCATCGGATGTACATAATAAGGCTCGCCACAAGCACGTTTTAAATGAGCAGATTTAGTGCAAAAATAGTTCCAGGCTTGTTCAAACTTATTTTTTTCTTGATCAGTGTACGAAGGAAAATCAGCAAAAAAACGCTGCAACAAAGTATTTGGATCAGTATTTTGTTCTTGTAGTAGGCTATCTTTTGACATTTTTACTCCAATTCTATGATATCATAGTAGAATAATAGGTCAATAAGGAGCAGAGTGTTTTTTTGGCATAAAACAGCAAATATACTATGTGTATTGTAATTATAACATTTTGTTTTTGTTTCCCTATAAAGATTCATTTTTTATAAACATTCGTTTATAGTACACTTAGATTGTTTATTATCTAAAAGTAAAAAATATGAGGCCGCTATGATTTTTAATAAGAAAATACCTGTAGCAGTTGTGCTGGTAACGTCTTTTTTTGTACCTATGCAGGCTGCCCCCCTTTCTATTGATGAGGCAGTTTCCATTGCAATTAGTAATAACATTACTCTTAAACGGCAACAAATTTCTGTAGACGCAACTAAACGTACAAAAAATCATTCATGGAACAGTATCAGTCCTTTCCTTACAGTCAGTGCGGGAGCTACAAAACCAAATGACCAAGATTCCTATGACTACAGCACCTATATAAAAGGGGCAGTTTCTTTTTCGTTTTCGCCTGCTCTTTTTTATACGATAAAAAATGCACGCTTAAAATATGAGCAGGGGCTCATTTCTTTTGATGAGGCAAAACACACAATCGAACTGCAAGTTAGAAGTTCCTATTACGGCTTACTCTATGAACAAGAAAACCTTGCCTTACAAAAACGTAATCTCCAAACCGCGCTGCAACAGTATCAAAACAACAAGGCAAAATATAATGCAGGGCGCATGTCTGAATTAGATGTATTAACATCACAAGTGACATACGAAAAACTCAAACCAACGGTACAGTCTGCGGAAATGACGCTCCAAAATGATTTTGCAACATTTAAGCAACTGCTTAATCTTGATCAAGACACTGATATAACACTCTCTGGCTCTCTGGCATCGATTTTAGATTATGGCGAAATAGCAATTCCTGACTCTAAGATTGATACACTTGTCATGTCATCAAATACGATTATTGCATTGCAAAAACAAATTGAGAGCGCAAAAGCTTCGGTTGCCTCGGCACGAATAAATGCATACGGACCATCAGTAAATGCAGGGTGGACATATCAGCCAACTACCACCCATAAAGATCCTAAAACAACGACAGCAGAAAATGGCTCTCTATCCGTCAGTGTTTCAATTCCTCTTGATGGTATTTTGCCATGGAGCTCTGGTGCAGATAAAGTTGCAGCTGCAAAAGATACCGTTGCAGATCTTGAATTGCAATTGGAAAATCAAAAAACATCATCAAAAGTGGCCATACAAAACTATCTGAGAAAAATCCAGCAGGTACAGTCTACGATACAGTCTTTACAGGCAAATATACGATTGGCTCAGCAATCATATGAGATGACATTAGATGCCTATAACCATGGCACAAAAGATCTTTTAAGCCTGCAAACTGCCAGTGACTCATTATTAGAGGCACAAGTACGTCTAAAATCAGAAGCCTATACACTCATTAGTGCAATTTTAAATCTTGAAAATACGTTGAGCGTACCATTTGGTACGTATCTACAAACTATAAGCCATAACTAAAAGGGAGAGAGTCACCATGGCAAAAACAATTAAATCAACGCTTGTTGTACTGATAACACTGCTTGCAATTGCAGGGACAATCGTGTATGTCGTGCTTACCCCAAAGGGTGGAAGTAACATGAAAAAAAGAGGTTCCAGAGACTCACAGACAGTGTTCTCTGTTAAAACTGAAATTGCCCAAGTTACCACCATCCATGATTATATAGCCACAAATGGCGAGATAGAAGCTCAAAGCTCTATCGATGTCTATCCAGATATTGCCGGTAAAGTAGTATCAGTCGATGTATATCTTGGTTCTTCGGTACGCAGAGGACAAGTACTTGCCCGTATAGATCCATCGGAGCCTGGAGCAAAATATGCATTGAGTCCTGTTATTTCACCTATTGACGGTAGCGTTATTGCAACTCCGCTCAAACGAGGTACAACGGTTACCACTAATAAAGTTTTTACGACAATAGGTGACATAGATACGTTGCAAGTCGTTGCCTATATTCCTGAACGTTATATCGCTTTACTACAGACAGGCTTAAAAGCTGATATTACACTGGAAGCATATCCAGACATCATCTTTAAAGCTACGGTAACGCATATCTCACCTGTTGTTGATGCTACTTCACGTACAAAAGAAATAATTCTTACTTTTGATGCAAAAGATCCGCGTATCAATGCAGGTATGTTTGCAAAAGTCATTTTATATACGCTTGATTATTCTGATTGTATAGCTATTCCTGGCGATGCAATTATTACAAAAGGTGATAAAAAGTATGCGTTTGTAGTAACACCTTCAAATACAGTCCAACAGCGAGAAGTAACTCTCGGTAAATCCGTCGATGGCATATACCAAATTCTGTCAGGTATCCATGCCGGTGAAACAGTTGTTGTTGCTGGAGCCAGTACGCTCTCTGATGGTGTAAGCGTACGTGATATTACTAATGGGGTTACAAGCGACACCCCTGCAGCACCCAAAAGCCCCGCAGGAGGAAAACGCTCATGAGTGTTTCACAAAAAACGCTTGATCACCCTGTCATGGTGCTTATCATTTTTGTTTTATTAGGCATCATGGGTATCTTTACATTACAAAATGTTGCCATCAGTCTTTTTCCTGATGTTGATAGACCGTATATAATGATAAGTACTACCTATCAAAATGCAGGTCCTGAATCTGTAGAAAAAACCGTTACCAAGGTATTGGAAAGCTCTCTCGTCAGTGTCAGCGGATTAAAAAAAATCACTTCCACATCTGGCGAAAACGCCAGTAGAATTTCGCTGGAGTTTGAATACGGTACTGATTTGGATATTGCTACTTCTGACATTCGTGATAAGTTGGATAGGGTTAAGAACAAACTCCCTGATGATGCAAGCAGTCCTACTATTTTTAAGATGGACTCAAACTCAATGCCAATCATTCGTATTGCAGTACGTGGAAACAGATCTAATGATGATTTACGCGAAATTGCAGAAAATTCTATAGTTGATATTTTGGAACAGGCAGATGGTGTCGCACAGGCATCGACCTCAGGAGGACGCTCAAAAATAGTCCGTGTAGAGCTGGAACAAAATCGACTTGCTGCATACGGACTGACAACGTCGGCTGTACGCTCCGCACTGGCAAAACAAAATCTGGAGCTCGGTGGCGGTAAAATCAATGAAGGTAAAAAAGATTATACGGTCCGTACGACCGGTGAATTTGCAAGTCTTGCCGAAATAAACAATACAGTTATTACCACAAAGAATGGCTACAATGTGCGTTTAAGTGATTTAGGTACTGCACAAATGGGCTATGTTGATAAATCATCAGAAGTATACATCAATGGCGAGCCTGGCATGTATGTTTCGGTTACTAAACAATCTGGTACTAATTCCGTCACGGTTGCCAATGCAGTCTATGCAAAAATAGAGCAGCTCAAAAAGACACTACCCTCTGATATAACCCTCGATATTATTTCAGATGAAACTGATTCCATACGAGACACCATCAATACACTTATTACTTCAGCATACCAAGGATTATTATTGGCAGTCCTGATTTTGTACATCTTCTTGTGCTCGTTTAAGAGTACGATAATCATAGCTATTTCTATTCCATGCTCAATTATCATAACCACACTTGCCATGAATTTTGCCGGTATCACACTGAATATGATGACACTGACAGGCTTGATTCTTGGTATCGGTATGATTGTCGATGCCTCTATCGTTATGATAGAAAACATTTATGTATACCGTACACGTGGCACCAAATCAAAGATAGCAGCCGTACTGGGCTCACAAGAAATGCTTATGTCGGTTATCTCCGGTAACCTAACAACAATATGTGTCTTTATTCCGTTCCTACTCTTTTTAAAGGATTTGGGAATGATGGGACAGATGTTTAAAAGCATGATTTTTACGATTGTCATAGCTCTTATGTCCAGTCTTTTTGTCGCAATCTTTCTTGTTCCAGTACTCGCAGGTAAGTTTTTACCGCTGACCAACAGAACAGAGCATCCTGTACGTAATCCCTTTCTCATTGCACTCTATGGACTTTTTCAACGCCTACAAGACATGATCCAAGTACAATTTCGTAAGTGTTTGCGTGCAGCATTGCAGCATCGAATCATTACCCTGTTTGTGTCTTTTGCTTTTTTGATTATCTCCATATTACTTGCCACAACATTAAAGATAAACCTCATGCCAAATAGTAACGATGACTCGGTAACACTCAATATTACCCTCCCTATCGGTACACAGCTGTCAGAGACAACGGCTGTCATTAAACAAATGGAATCAATCGTACAAGAGGAAGTAAAAGGGTATACCAATCTCATCACCAGTATTGGAACAGGTGGTAATGCAGGCAGTTCCTCAGGAACCTATAGGGGTTCCATTTCAATACGATTGCCTAGTTCTGATCAACAAATCGATACTGCAATGACCATACAGCAAAAACTGCGAAAACATTTTAATGATTTTACTGATGTACGTTTTTCATTTAGTCAGGGATTTGCACGACAAATGTCTGGAAGTGATTTGGATATAGTGTTGCGTTCCGACGACCTTAAAGGTGCAATGGATGTCGCAAAACAAGTAAAAGCTGTCATGACATCGATACCTGATATTGGCGAAGTAACCATAGATACTGACGAGGGCTTACCTCAGGTAGAAATTGTTATCGATCGTGACAGGGCATATTCCTTTGGGGTTGATATAAACACTGTTGCAAATGAGATTTACTATGCGGTTGATGGTGTTACGGCAACAACGTATCGAAACAACGGAAAAGACTACTCCGTTGTCATTATGTATCAGCCAAGCGATCGTAAAAAAATAACTGACCTTGATATGATTTACGTTACTGGTAAAAATGGCATGGTTGCTGTATCTAATTTTGCCTCAATCAAACGAGGTCTTGGACCAGTAAATATCCGTCGCGAAAATCAGACCCGTATCATACATGTCAAAGCAGATTTAGTAACAACGACTAATGCAAATATCGTTGAGGAAAGTATACGAAATGGTATTGCCAATACTTTTATCATTCCTGACAATGTTTCTATTGCCTATGAAGGCTCCTGGAAAGACATTAAAGATCAAAGCTCCTTGTATGGTAAGATCATTATTTTGGCAATCATATTGGTATTTGGTGTTATGGCTTCTACGTATGAGTCATTTAAAGCACCTTTTATTAATATTACAACCATACCTTTTTTAATTATCGGTGTTGTGTTAATACACAAATTGGCGGGCCAGGTATTATCGATAATGTCGGGAATTGGATTAATCATGCTTGTCGGTATAGTTGTCAATAATGGTATTATTCTTGTTGACTATACCAATCTTCTCATGGATCGAGGTATGAGCAAGCTTGATGCCTGTCTCGAAGCGGGGGTAAGCCGCCTGAGACCTGTTTTAATGACAACATTGACAACTATTCTTGGTATTTTACCTATGTGTTTTGCTACACAGGGAATGTCTGCAATGATACAACCCATTGGAATGGTTGTTGTTGGCGGATTAACATCCAGTACCTTTGTTACTCTATTCTTTATTCCTGTATTATATTCGTTGATTATGAAAAATCATGTACAAAAAAAATCAACGCTTACCGTTGTTCCTGTAGAATTATCTAAGAAAAAGCGTAAGGGGGTTTAAGATGTGCAGGATTGAAATTATTGCAAACAAGTCTGTTCAAGATGATGTCATCGATGTCTTAGAAGATAACGTTACTGATATTTTATATACGATTATTCCTGTTGTATATGGTCGTGGTAAACGTGATAGAAAGCTAGGAACAGGGACATGGCCAGAAACCAATTTTTTGCTCTTTTCCTATGTAAAAAAATCACAAATACCTATCATCAGAGGGGCAATACAAGCTCTCAAACAGAAATTTCCTAATGAGGGTATCAAGCTTTTCATCACTAAAAAGGCCATGTCATAACGAAATAGCACGTCACTTGACGGTCTGAAGTAAAACATGCATACTTGAGGTTATGAATTCTATTAACAGGAAAGTCGTACGATATAAAGATTTTGGTCGTGTAGATGCCCCTGATATCTGTCTCTTAGCAGGAATCCTTGAAGACATTAGTTTTCAAGGCTGTAAAGTACGCTTTCCCGTATCAATTAACATCGATATGGAAACTGATTATGAATTAAAGATTCATCCATCTCGTAAACAAAATAATGATACATTGCTATTACTTTGTCATCCTCAATGGCAAAGAGAAACTGAAAGTGGTACAGAGATTGGTTTTCAAACCTTGCGCTCGCCAGATACTGCCAAATTGAATTCTTATATAAAACAGCTCGTTGAAGATGCTGATATCGAAGAAAAAACTGAAAGTATTATTGTTGATCCTTTATGTCAGTTCGTATAGAAAAATTACCGGGGATTGCATACCTTGCTTTTCCTGAAATGATACCGCTCCTTACTTCAGAATTGAAGGAACGATTCGCTTATTCTACTCCCTGTAAAACATTTTATGGTGATGTTTTATATTATCCAGAGTCGCCTTCGTCTACTGAAATACCATATTGGTGTAAAACTGCTTTTTTAGAACCAATGCTCATACACTTTGGTTCTATCGGTGAAGCTGCCAGTACTCTAAAAAATATACAACGAAACTGGGCTCCTTATACCTATACATTATTTAGACGTGGTGCTTTGATTCAAGAGAAATTACCGTATATTAATTTAAAACCTCGTAAGTTTCCCTTGCAAATTCCTCACTCCCCAATTGGAATATACACCCTCATAGATGACAATACGATGATTGCATCTGCAAGTACTTCTAATTGTATTCCAACAGGAACCATCCAGTTTATAGAGGATCATGATAATCCTCCAAGTCGAGCATATCTTAAAATTCAAGAAAGTTTATCGCTCGCCACCCATTATTTTGATGTTCCCTATCCTTCACAAAACGACCGCTGTTTTGAAGCAGGAGCATGCCCAGGTGGCTGGACATGGGTACTCACACAGCTTGGCTCAAAGGTTTTTGCTGTTGATAGAGCAGAGCTCGCTCCATCTCTTATGGAAGACCCTCTGGTTACCTTTCAGGCCCACGATGCATTTACCTTAAAACCTCAAGATATAGGACCTTTCGATTGGGTTTTTAGTGACGTCATCTGCTATCCTGAACGTTTGTATTCATGGGTACAGATGTGGCTCGATTCTGGGTATACCAAAAACATGATTTGTACCATTAAAATGCAAGGTGCAATTGACTGGGATATCGTACAGAAATTTGCAAACATTCCTCATAGTATTGTCAAACATCTTAATTATAATAAACATGAATTAACGTGGATTCATTGCGAAAAATAATTCACTTTCATTTTTTTTCAATCTTGCTAATTCTTATATATCGGGATATCATAATAATATGACATTTAATGATGCAATAAAGGTCCTTCAGATTGATTATGAACAAACACTCAATAGGTTTTCTGGAAATTTAGATTTACTCAAACACTTTATTCTATCGTTTCCGGAAGATAAAACATTTAATCAATTACAAGACGCCATACAAGCAAAAGATTGGAAAGCTATTGAAGTAGCAACCCATACACTTAAAGGTGTTAGTGGCAATTTAGGATTTTCGTCTCTTTTTCAGTATTCTGCAGATTTAGTTCTTGCAATCCGTAATAAAGAATATGAAAAAGCAGAAGCACTTATACCAACAGTAGTTAAAACTTGCCAAGATATTATTGATACCATCACACAAATTCAATAACAGGAAACGCTACATACACAAACGGAGTTTTTATGGCTGATAATACTACAAGAAAAACACTTCTCATCATTGATGATGTAGAAATGAATCGTGCAATTTTACGAGAAGCATTCACAAGTCGCTTTGATATTTTAGAAGCTGAAAATGGATATCAAGGTTTAGATTCCATTGCAAAGAATTCTTCCCAACTTGCAGCTATTTTCTTGGATATCATTATGCCAGAATTAGATGGGTTCGGTGTACTCCAAGAGTTGGAGAACAAAGAGCTCCTCAGACAAATCCCTGTTTTTCTTATTACTACTGAAGCAACCGATTATGTTGTCACAAAGGCATATGACTATGGTATCGTTGACGTCATACAAAAACCGTTTAATTTGCAAATCATTAAACGTCGTGTTATGAATATTATCGAGTTGTACAATACCCGTAATCAACTCGAAACGATGTTTAAAAAACAAATGAATCTGTTAACTTCTCAAGATGCTATCGAACATAAGCGGGAACAGGCGATTATTGCTCAGTTATGTGAGGCTATAGAGACGAGAAGTATCAGTTCAGCGGCACATATACAACGCGTAAAAATCATAACTGAATTTCTTTTAAGAGAGATAGCGCGCAACCATCCAGGATATAGTCTTTCTGACTCAAAAATCGAAATGATTGTACAAGCTTCAGTCTTGCATGATATAGGAAAAGTTACTATCCCAGATAGAATTCTCAATAAACCAATTGTTGACGGGCATCTCACTCCAGAAGAATTTGAGGTTATGAAAACCCACACGATAGCAGGTTGTAAGATTCTGGATTCTATACAAGAGTTTAAGGGGACAGCGTTTTACAAATATGCATATGATATTTGTCGCAGTCATCATGAGAAATTTGACGGTACAGGATATCCTGATGGCCTCAAAGGAAATGAAATACCTATAGTTGCTCAAGTAGTAGCAATTGCTGACATGTATGATGCTCTTATCAGCGAAAAAGCAT
The DNA here is from genome assembly GCA_024695475.1 of Treponema sp. Classification (GTDB taxonomy): domain Bacteria; phylum Spirochaetota; class Spirochaetia; order Treponematales; family Treponemataceae; genus Treponema_D. Next base: position 1,409 of record JAILIC010000153.1, on the reverse strand, counting down.
ATAAGCCTGCATATTCGAAAAACCAAGCAGAAAAAATGATTAAAGAAGCTGGATCAACTGCTTTTAGTCCTGATTTGCTTAAGTGCTTTACTACTATTTTGCCACAACTTAATGCGAAGTTAGACAGCTTGCATGTAGCTGATTAAAATCAAAAGGAATTAAAAATGAAAGACTCATTTAAAGACTGTTGTTGCAACGAGTCTCAACAAAATTGGGATACTTGTATTAAGCGACAACACACACTCTATATCCGTAATAATAGCATTCGAAGCGAGTTTGAACGAGATTATACCCGGCTTTTACATTCGAGAGCCTACAGTCGTCTAAAACACAAGACGCAAGTTTTTTTTGCACCTCACAATGATCATGTTTGCACTAGAATTGAACATGTTAACCATGTTTCTTCTGTTGCTACAACTATTGCAAAATACCTTGGTCTAAATGATCAACTAACCTCGGCTATTGCTATTGGACATGACATAGGGCATGCACCATTTGGTCATCACGGGGAGGAATGTCTTAACTCCCTCTATAAGGAACCTGATGTCAAATCTCAACCAAAATCGTTTTGGCATGAACGTAACAGTCTCTTCTTTGCAGATTATATCGAAACACTGCAAAATCCCGATGGTGTCGAAAAGCCGCTTGATTTAACCTATGCAGTCCGAGATGGACTTATCTGTCATTGTGGCGAAATAGATCAGCAAGGGATAAAACCAAGAACCGACGCTCTAGATTTATATTCTATAAAACGCCCCGGTCTTATTCAGCCATATACATGGGAAGGATGTGTTGTAAAAGTTGCTGATAAAATTGCCTATCTCGGTCGTGATCTGGAAGATGCTCGAAGCTATCATCTATTTGATATGGGTGCATACAGACATTTACGCGAAATTGTAGCGACCACATTAGGTTTTACAGGAAAAGGAAAAAACGCTCTGCGAAGTGGAAAAGCCGTTAATACAACCGTTCTTATCAACGATCTCATTGTTGATTTATGTGAACAAAGTTCTCCTGAAAAAGGCTTATGCTTTTCAGATGACTATTTTAATTTTATTTTGGCATTGAAAAAGTTTAATATATCACACATCTATAATCATTGGAGATTGATAGAGTTTAGGGAATATGCCACCAATATTTTGAAAACAATTTTTAATACGTTGCTTCGGACACAGCCATATGCACAAAATGGCAGAATACAGTCCTGCCTCAGATATTATCCTAATTTAGGTAAAACATTTGAAGATTGGCTTATCCGATACAGTAACTATATTCCACAAAATCAGCCAGACAAAAAGAAATTATTACGTTATGACACACCTGTAATCTTTGATATATTTAATAATGACTCTTTTACAAAATGTATTATCGAATATATCTCAGGAATGACTGATCAATATGCCATTTCT
>JAILIC010000121.1 GCA_024695475.1 Treponema sp. | reverse complement strand
TTTTTCAATTGCTGCTTCTGGATCAGGAATATGATCAATACAGTATTTGCTTTCCTCAATGGGGTTACCATTGGAATCAAAAATAGATAAGGCTGGTTTTTGACATCCTGGCTCAAAACAGGGGTTTGACTCAAACATATTAATCTATCGTAAGGTATTGCACCGGTTTAGTCAAATGAATATTATTTTATGTATGTGTTGGAAATGTGGAAAAACGATTGATACATCATTGTCAATTTATCGATCATCAACGTGTCCGGTATGTGGCTGGGACTTGCACAGCTGTCGTAATTGCAAGTTTTATGCTCCAGGAAGTCACTATGATTGTCATGAGACTGTCGATGAATTGATTCGCGATAAAGAAAAGGCAAATTTCTGTGATTCGTTTGCTGTCCGTTCTGTTTTTACTATAGATGGTGATAAGGGTAGTGACGCTGCTCAAAAAGCCCGTGATGCATTTGCTAGTTTGTTTGGAGGAAGTATTGTTATATGAAATTCGTCATTCTTGATTCAGGAACTGGCGGAATCCCGTATATGAAAAGTATAAAAGCAGCTTGCCCTGAAGCTGAATGTATATATGTGGCTGACGCTGCTCATTTTCCTTATGGAACAAAATCTCAGGAAGAAGTGGTTGCCTGTGCTTCAGCAGTAATTGCGTTGATTTTGGAACGTTGGGCTCCCGATGTTATTGTGATTGCTTGTAATACTATTTCTGTAACAGCACTTACTCAGTTGCGCGGTCGCTTTCCTCATGTACCTATAGTAGGTACTGTGCCTGCAATAAAGCTTGCCGCAAAAATCTCTGAAAAGCGTACTATTGGTATATTAGCTACCGAGGGGACGATAAACCATCAATATACAAAAGATTTAATCAATCAATTTGCTTCAGATTGTACGGTTGTTACGAGAGCTGATACGACACTCGTTTCATTTATTGAACACCATTTATATACAGCCACAAAAGAAGAGCGCTTGGAAGCGGTGCGTCCTGCAGTATCCTATTTTTCACAGCAAGGCTGTGATACCATAGTGCTGGCATGTACTCATTTTGTGCATATGACTCAGGACATTGCTGAAGTTGCAGGTTCCGATATGCATATTGTTGATTCTCGTGATGGGGTTGCACGTCAGGCACTTAAGGTTTGCAGTTGTGTTTCGGCTGAAAAAAAAGATTCGTTATTATCGGCTTTATCACAATTGCTAGCTGGTCATCCTGCAGATCAGTCGCTGTTTGTAACAGGTTTTACTTCTGATACAGATTTTTCGGAATATCAGGCGTTGTGTGTTGCATTGCAGATTCCTTGGGGGGGATTATTGAAATAAAATTTTTGCTTAAAGTATTTGAAATTGTTACAAAAATGTTTAAGACTATTGATTTTTAAGTAATATATTGTATAATATATAAGTATGAGAATACTTTTGGTTGAAGATGAAGAGCGTCTATCACAGGCGTTGGTTGAGATTTTTAAGAAGAATAAGATCGGTGTCGATGCAGTGTATACTGGTACTGATGGTTTGAAGTATGCTCGCACTGGTGCTTATGATGGTGTTGTCCTTGATATCATGTTGCCAGAAATGGATGGTATTACTGTACTTAAGACTCTTCGTGATGAACAGAATTCTGTTCCTGTTCTTTTGTTGACCGCAAAGGATGAAGTTGCAGATAAAGTAACAGGTCTTGACAGTGGTGCTGATGATTACATGACAAAGCCTTTTTCTACAGATGAATTGCTGGCTCGTGTTAGAGCATTGACACGGCGAAAGGGTGAAGTAAAAGAGAATGTTATCACATTTGGTGATTTGACTCTTAATGTAAAGAATTGCGAATTGGTTAATGCTGCTGGTGACTCTCTCAAGCTTTCTTTGAAAGAGTATCAGATTGTTGATTTGCTGTTCCGTTCTCCACACGAAGTTATTACTAAAGAGCAGATTATCGAAAAAATCTGGGGTAATGATAGTAGTGCCGAATATAATAACGTAGAAGTATATATTTCATTCTTACGAAAGAAGATGCTGTTCCTTAAAGCTAAGACGGAGATTCGTACAGCACGAGGAATTGGTTATTCGCTTGAAGAGGGAAAGTGCATTCGATTATAATTAGACGAGGGTAGAAGATGACAGTGTTCCGTAAACTGCAATTGAAAGTAATGTTGAATATCTTGGTGGTGCATACGTTAATACTTGCGGGCTTATTTGGAACATTGAATAGCTACATACGACAGTCTAGTAAACATGAGGCAGATACTTTTCTTGATATTTTGCTAAAAACTGAAGGAATCAATGTATTTGCAAGAAAAGATTCTGCCCCTAACCCTAATTCCGTACTTCCTTTTGGTCCTGCTGTTCCACCAAGTAAATTGAGAGATACTTCGTTAGGAGATTTGTCTCACGGAACGGAAAGTATAAGTGACCAGTCGAAATCAGATTTGATTTCATTTTTTCTTCCTATAAAACATGAGTTTGTTGATTATCATAATTACTTTGGTATCCTGTATAATGATGATGGCAGTGTAGATAAGGTAATTAATAATTTTCGTATCTGGATGCCAGATTCTACGATAACATTTTTGGAGTCAGATGTTTTTCAAGAGTGTAAGAGTGGTAAGATGTCTGGTATACATAACGGCTTGATCTGGAAAGCAAAGCAAAAAGACTGTTCCTACCTGGTTTGCTTTTTGGATATGACTGTAGAGCTCGAAATGCAGGCTCGATTGCAGTCTGCTTCGATTGTTATTTGTCTCTTGTCATTACTTTTGGCATTGTTTTTTGCGTATCTGCTGTCGATTTGGACTGTTAATCCAGTACGAGAAGATTTTTTACGGCAAAAACAGTTTATCGCTGATGCCGGACATGAACTTAAAACGCCTATTGCTGTTACTGGGGCTAATGTTGATGTTTTGATGTCTTTGTATCCAAATAATAAATGGCTTGGATATATCAAAACTGAAAACGAACGTATGGGAGAGCTTGTAAGGAATTTGTTGTATTTGGCTAAATCTGATGCAAATCGACAGGCAATGAATGTCTCTCGTTTTGATTTATGTGAATTGGTCAATTCTGTAGTACTCCCATTTGAAAGCACTTTTTTTGAACAAGGAAAACAATTGGATTTACAGGTTCCTTCTGAGTCAGTATTCCTTGAAGGTGATGTTGCTAAAATCAAACAGGTTGTTATTATATTAGTTGACAACGCAATTAAAAATTCAGAAAAGGGTGCTTTGATACGTGTATCCGTGACATCTGATAGTCGCCATGGTGTTGTTAATGTATATAATACTGGTAGGGGAATAAGCCCCGCCGATTTGCCCCATATCTTTGAACGTTTTTATCGATCTGATGCGTCTCGTGCACGTCAGACAGGTGGATATGGATTGGGACTGGCTATTGCAAAGTCTATTGCTGAGGCTCATAAGGGTTTGTTGATCGCAACAAGTGATTATGGCAAATGGGCTAATTTTACATTATCTTTGCCGTTAGGTTCTATTTATAGAACTTTTTCTAAAAGAAATAGCATTTAACGCTAGTACCGTTTCCGTTTTTTTATTAGAATAGAGATATGATTAAACGGAATAAAGGATTTATAAATCTAACATCCGGATATCTTTTCCCGGAAATTGCTAAAAGACGTCGTGAATATGCCGCTTCGCATCCCGATGCACATATTATCAGTTTAGGTATAGGAAATACTACCGAACCTTTGACTCCCCACATTGCTAAAGCTATGTCTGATTATGCCCTTTCTTTGAGTACACCAGCAGGTTATTCTGGATATGGTGACGAACAAGGTTTGATGGCTTTGCGAGAAAAAATAGCATCTGTGTTATATCCAGGACTTATCACTCCTGATGAAGTTTTTATTTCAGATGGTGCAAAATGTGATATCGCAAGAATTCAATGTTTGTTTGGTCATGGTGTAAATGTCGCTGTACAGGATCCTGCCTATCCGGTGTATGTAGATGGCTCTGTTATTGTTGGTGCCGCTGGTAAACCAAAAGCATCTGGCAATGGATATAAGGGTATAATCTATATGCCATGTACCCCTGACAATCATTTTTTTCCTGATTTATCTGTAGTTCCTGAAAATGCATTAATTTATTTTTGTTCTCCAAATAATCCAACTGGTGCGTCTGCTACAAGAGAAGAACTGGAAAAACTTGTTGCGTTTGCACTTGAAAAAGGATGCATTATCATTTTTGATGCAGCATACAATGCTTTTATCAGAACGGAAGGGTTGCCGAAGTCTATCTATGAAATAGAAGGTGCTCGTAAGTGTGCTATAGAGGTTAATTCGTTCTCAAAACCTGCAGGTTTTACTGGAGTACGTTTGGGTTGGTCTGTTGTACCGAAGGAATTGGTATATGCAGATGGAACAAGTATTCATTCTGACTGGAACCGAGTTATGACAACTTTGTTTAATGGTGCTTCTAATATTGCACAGCAGGGTGGTCTGGCAGCTCTTGATGATGAAGGTCAAAAAGAAATGCGTAGTCTTATTGATTATTATCTTGAAAATGCTCGAGTGATTAGGGAGACTTTGACGGGTAATAACTTTAAGCAGGCAAATGTTAGCGTATATAGTACAGGAAATGCTCCTTATGTCTGGGCTCATTTTCCAGGCTATGATAGTTGGGAAATTTTTGACCTGATATTGGATAAGTGTCATATTGTTACTACTCCTGGATCTGGTTTTGGACCGGCTGGAGAAAGTTTCTTGCGTTTTAGTGCTTTTGGACATCACGAAGATGTTCAGGAGGCTTGTAAACGTTTGTCCACATTAAAAATATAGACTGATGAATATATCTAAAAACTGTAGTTTTTTAGATATGATGTTTTTAAAGTTGCATGCCTTGATGTTTCGTCAGAGCATGCAGCTTTGGTTAAGATAGAAATCTTTATTCTTTCTTAAGATTACCGCCTTTTTTATCAAGTTTACACTTGACTTATTGAATAAATCCGATAAAATAAATTATATGAGTGATTATTTGGATGCTAACAATGAGGAACTTTTAAGAGATTTTTTTGCAGAAGCTAATCAGCAAGTTGAAAATCTTGAAAGTAATATTCTTGTGATCGAAAATGATCCTACGAATCATGATGCTATTGATGAAATTTTTAGAGCTGCTCATACCCTAAAGGGAGGTGCTGCAACAGTTGAATTTACAGAAGTTTCAACTTTTGCACACAGCGTTGAAGATGTCCTTGATGAGATTCGCTCTGATCGATTGAAAGTTGACGAATCTGTTGTTGACATTCTTTTGAGTTCTATAGATGTAATAAAGGCTATGCTTGAAGCCCGTTCAAATGGAACACAGTACGGAGAAGATACTTCTGAACTGTTGCAGAAATTGCGGGCATTTATTCCTGATAAGCAAGATAAAAAGAAGAAACCTGTGGCTCCTGCTGGTATGGGACCTTCAATGCAGCCTGTTGCTCCGGCTCCAGCTCCAGCTCCAGAGCCTGTCGCTGCGGCTCCTTCCGCAGCTCCGTCATATTCTATAACTGATGAAGAATATCTTGAATTAAAACAGGCTTGCCCTGCTGGTCAGAAGTTGTGGTGTTGTTCTGTTAAATTTGATCAGAATAATCCGATGAATTCGGTCGGTGGTATTCAAGTTTTTGCTGCATTAAAAGCACTTGGTACTGTATTGAAGACAATACCTGATTTTGATGCTCTTTATGAAGATGAATTTTATCCTGAAGTACACTATTTTATTGCTACTACGTCAGAAGCAAGTAAAATAGAAGATGTTGCATTCTTGGATGATGTGACATTGAGTACTGATGCTCAAGAAGTTAAAGAACCGGGTAATGGAGGCGCAGCCACGACAGCTGCTCCGGCACCTCAGGCTGTTGTGCAAACACCTGTTGCACCTGCACCTGCAGCGGCTGCACCAGTGGCTTCAGCGGCTCCTGCAAAACCCGTTGCTGCAGCTCCTGCAGCAACAGTAGCTTCGGCAGCTCCTGCAAAACCTGCTGCTGCAGCATCTGCACCAGCGAAAAAGCCTGCAGCCCCTGCTGGTGGTGCAAGTCATAATCAGGGTGGCACTTTACTTCGTGTTGATTCTAAGCGTATCGATTATTTGCTTAACCTCGTCAGTGAAGAGGTTATTACAAAAGCTGCTTTTAACCAGAATGCAAGTCAGTTTGGTGAATTGCAGGTCGAGTTGCAGAATTTGACAAGTTCTTATAAAGAAAAAATACATCGTATGTTTGAACAGCTGCCTCAATATCTTGAAGAAATTCAAAATGGGGCTACGGTAAAGAGTATTCAAGGAGAGATTACACAGGAATTTGGAGATGTCATTAGCTACTTTGATGGTTTTGAATCTGCCTTTAAGAGTGTAATCGTTAAATTTAGATCTTCAACACAAAACTTGGGACGTATTGCTGCAGAATTGCAGGAAGGCGTTATGAAGATCCGAATGGTTCCTATTAATCAGATTTTCAGTCGCTTTCCACGTGTTATTCGTGATTTGTCTCGCGATTTGAATAAAAAGATTAATCTGGTCATTGAAGGTGAAGACACCGAACTGGATAAATCTGTTGTAGAAGATTTGCTTGACCCTATCATGCACTGTGTCCGAAACTCGGCAGATCATGGTATCGAAACTCCTGATGTTCGTGCTGCTGCAGGAAAGCCTGAAGAAGGCACCGTCCGGCTGACAGCTGCGAATGAAGGTAACATGATTAATATCGATATTAGTGATGATGGTGCTGGTATTGATGTTGAGGCTGTTCGTAATAAGGCTATAAAGAAAGGATTGATCCATCCTGATAAAATAATAACTGATCAGGAAGCATATCAGTTGATTTTCCAACCGGGATTTTCTACTTCTGAAAAGATAACCAATGTATCTGGTCGTGGTGTAGGTCTCGATGTTGTAAAAACAATGATTGATAAGCTAAAAGGAACTGTCTCGGTAACATCTGTGCCAGGTAAGGGGTCTACTTTTAGCATACGATTGCCATTAACGCTTGCAATTATTCAGGGACTTTTGGTTAGAGTTGGAAAAGAAGTATATTCGATTCCGATTGTAAACGTTATTGAAAGCCAGCGTGTCAAAATGGAAGAAATCAATACTATCGATAATTATGAAGTGTTGAATGTCCGTAATGAGGTAATTAGTATTTTACGCTTGAGTCGTCTGTTCAATATTAAGAATACCAGTCAGAGTGAGTATTGCTTTATTGTAATAGTAGGATCTCAGGATAAAAAAATTGGTATTATGGTTGATCAGTTGATTGGTGAAGAAGATGTTGTTATTAAACCGCTTCGCGACCAATTTACAACATCACCAGGTATTGCTGGAGCTTCCATTCTTGGAGACGGTTCTGTTTCTTTGATTATAGATGTTTCACAGTTGTTGGAGCTTGGTGTACGTCAAGAAATTGATGCGCAGGAAGCTGCTTCTCAGATGAATAGAGGTTAGGGGATAGTGTATGGATGCTCAGAATTTGCAAAATGAAACAGGAGCTGCCGTAGCACCACTTTCAGCTGCCGATGCTATTGATCTGGCACAGGAAAAGGGTGAAGTTTCTATTGTTGACTACAAAATGATAACTTTTTCTCTTGCTGGTAAAGATTATGGTATCGATATCATGGAAGTTAAGGAAATAGCTAAAGCTGGTCGGTTTACTTATGTTCCTAATACCATGCCGTTTGTTTTGGGGGTATACAACCTTCGTGGTGATATTATACCAATCATCGATTTCCGTATTTTCTTTAATATACCTGTTCCAGAACGAAAAAATGATGAACTTGAAAATTTGCTAATTGTAACGGTTGGTGAGCAGACTTTTGGTATTGTCGTAGATGAAATTGATACAGTTGTTGGTATACAGAAAAGTACCATTCAACCGCCTCATCCTTTGTTTGGTGATATCAATATAAAGTATATCTATGGCGTTGCTGAAAGCAACAAGCATTTGTACATCTTGCTTGATATCGATAAGATTTTTACTTCTCGTATCACTAAAGAAGATGCTGCAAAGGCAATGAAACAGCAAACGTATGTTCCTCCTGTTGAAGAACGCGTTGTTCAGGAAGCTTCTGAGTCATCAGTTGTGTCAGAATCTGTTAAAGAAGAAAAACCTGTTGATAACTCTGATAAAGATTATTCGTTTGTTGTTACTGGTCTTGCTGATTTAGGTAAGTTTTATGTAACAGATGTAAATGAACGCTGGGTGAAAGAACGTTTTGCTGCTTGGACTAAGGAACGGGGAGCAAAAGGTGCTCAGTTGCAGAATGCTGCTGATGCAGAGGCTTTTCTTACCCCATTCTGGTCACAAAATACAGGAACATGGTGGTCAAGTGCGTATGCAGATGCTGTATACAAGCTGTTGCCTGATAATACTGCAAAGCAGATTATTGTATGGAATCCTGGTTGTGGTAAAGGATATGAGTCTTATTCTCTTGCTTGTATTCTTAAAAAGCGATATCCAGATGCACGAATCAGAGTTTATGCTCATGAAATCGATCTTTTGAATGTATCAAATGCACCTTTGTTGTCAATTCCTGCTAATGTTGCCAATGATTGGTATGCTCCGTACGTGACTAAGAAAGCAAATGGTGAATATACATTTACGCAAGATATAAAAGATGCTGTCATGTTTGAATATCATGACTGTACTAATACAAATGCAATACCAGTCGTTGATATTGTATTTGCACGTGATACTATTTCTTTCTTACCGCAAGCTGCTCAAGCTGCTGTTATTAATGATTTTGAGGAGAAGGTAAAAGGTAATGGTATTGTCATTCTTGGTGAAAATGAATCTCTAGGAAACCGTACTAATTGGGGAGAAAAGTTGGTAGGTAACCTAGTGGTTTATAATAAGCAGTAGGTATTTCAGAGGAGAAATAGATGCGAGTAGAATACATCAATCCATTTGTAGAAATTTCGTACAAAGTTCTGAAAGAGGTCTTGGGTGGTGCCGAAGTAACACGTGGACAGCTTTATCTAAAGTCAACTGCAATGCCTGTGATGGGAGTTGCTGCTCTGGTTGGATTGGCTGGTGATGTTGAAGGTCGTGTTCTGTTTGATATGACAACAGAAACTGCTATTAAAATTGCCTCCAAAATGAACATGGAAGAATTGACCCAGTTTGATGATCTTGCTAAAGCAACGATTAGCGAATTGGCTAACTTGATTACAGCTCAAGCTGTAACAAAACTTCATGAATTAGGTTTTAAATTTGATCTTACTCCACCAGCATTGTTTGCTGGAGAGAAGATGGAGATAGCTGCTCTAGGTAATACATCTGAGAATGTTGAAGCACTTATCGTACCTCTTGTAACGGAGTTTGGTAAGATTGAAATAAATGTTGCGATTCGTGAGCGCACATAACTGAAAGGAGTGTAGAATTATGAAAACTAAACAAGATTTTCCTTCAATTAATGAGCGACCGCCAGAGGGAGTTAAAGCCGATGGTACAAAGTTTCGCATCTTGGTAGTTGATGATTCTTTGTTGGTCGCTAAGCAGTTGGGACAGATTTTAACCAGTGAAGGTTATGAAATCATTGCTACAGCTGTTGATGGCAAAGATGGCGTCGATAAATATAAAGAACTTTGTCCTAATGTTGATTTAGTAACTATGGATATTACTATGCCTCGCATGGATGGTATTACTGCTCTTGAGCAGATTATGGCTTTCGACAAGAATGCTCGTGTAGTCATGGTTAGTGCTCTTGGTAAAGAAGAATTGGTCAAAAAGTCGCTTCTTCTTGGTGCTAAAAATTATATCATCAAACCTCTTGATCGAAAGAAGGTTCTTGAGCGTATTAGTGCTTCATTAGCAAAGTAACTTTGAATAAAATCCGGCTTATTTATGCCGGATTTTTTATATAGAGAAGTCAAGGCTTTAAGCGTTAGCGTGCCTTGACTCGACGTATAATAATTCCTCGTTAATGAGTAGTTTATACTTTTCATTTATTCGATCCATTTTTACGGCGTTAGAAGAACTTTCATTGAAAATCTTTTTTAATCGACTCACGTGTGCATGTGCTGTTGATTTTTGCATTAGTATATTTTGTTCCTGAAGTATATTAAGTATATCTTTTACCGATAAATAGGTTGTCCTGTTTTTTAAGAAGATGTCCAGTACAGGAATTGTTGCTTTTTGTATTTTATACTTTGTTTGAATGTTAAAAATAAGACATGGACAATCTGTTTTTTTAGCAAAATAAGGTACTATCGTACTTAGTTTTTCAAATATTTTGTGATATTTTTCCAAGTTGATTTGGTATCCATAGATAAAGTTGTTATAGATTTCCCATTCCTGGATAATCTGAGTCCGTCCAATAACGAAGGGATCATTGTAAAATAGAATCGGTATAGTGAGATTTCTTTTTTTCAGTATCAAAGCGAAATTAATATAGTCATGATTGTATAAGTAATAATCAATGATAAATAAGTCAGGGACTTTTTTGTTAAATTGAATGTCATTAAATAATTCAATGGCGGAGTGGGATACGACAGGGATTATTTCTAAGTCTAGCAATTGCTTTGTTATTAGAATTCCATCTTCTTGATTTCTGCTATATACATTAACATTCATTATTATATTCCTTATAAGTATTAGCATTATGAAAACTGAAATAGTATA
>JAILIC010000116.1 GCA_024695475.1 Treponema sp. | reverse complement strand
AGGTGGTCCATACTTCCTCAAACATGTGATATATGCACCGGCAAGAGAGTATGAGATGGTCTTGGATTTCAAGATAGATTATGCAGAGAATTCAGCCGGAGAGGAATACACCTATTTTATCAGTCGACCTGGTATCAGCTTCTAAAAGATGATGTATTCACAGATAAGGTACTGCAAAATCTGCAAGCAGATGATCGGGCAATTGTAGATAATACCAGTGATTCTGATATGGAGTCATCGTTAACAAAAGAAGACGTTAGAAGCTTTATGGAGGGTACGTTGCTATCAGATACCAGAATCGTAACAGCTACTGTCAGAACCCATAATCCGGAACTGACAGTTGCAGTGGCAGATGCCCTTGAAAAAGCCTTTTATGAATTTGGAGAAGAAACAAGGGAAGTCGACGCAATTCATACCTGGCAAAAACCTGAGCAGGCATCTTTAGTTGTTCGAGATGTGCGACTTTTCCGTGCTTGCATGGTGGGGCTTGTGTTTTTCGACTTTGTGACATTGCTTGTGATGCTGTGTAAGGCGGTGCTAGATGATTCTATCTATGTACCTGCCACTTTTGAGAAACGTTATCATATTCCAATGGTTGGTAGAGCAAATACAGCTGAGTATGCAGAACTGAAGAAAAAGTATATACCAAATCAGAGTATCGAGGTATTAGTCGATGAAGATTTGGACGCACAGGTTCATAAGATTACAACTGCGGAATCAATTATGCTTGTGGTAAAAGCTGGAAACCGCAATGGGAAACAAATCGAACGTTGTATAGAACTGTGTAGCAAATTAGGAAAAGAAGTAGCCGCAGCGAAACTAGTTGATGAAGATGAAAGATTACTGAAAGCATATTATCGATTGCCATGAGTGGAGTACAGGTATTAGTAGCAACGTTACAACAGAATATAGATGAATTGCTTGAACGTATGCATTTGGATTCATCGGCTGTTATTGTAAATCAGTGTGATAAAGATGAAGTGACGGTGCGGAGCTACCACGAGCATGATGTAAAGATTGTATCGATATCTTCCAGGGGCGTAGGCATCAATCGTAATACGGCCATTTTACATTCAACAGGCGATATTCTTCTTTTTTCAGATCAGGACATCGTGTACGAAACAGGTTATGCTAAAGCGATAGAGGATGAGTTTTTTAGCCATCCTGAGGCAGACATGATTCTGTTTAACATTGCTGTGGGAGTAGAACGAAAGACATACGAAAATCTGAAATGGAAGAGGGTACGCTGGTATAATTGTGGACGTTATGGCGCAGTGAGTTTTGCCATTCGAAGAGAGAAACTACTAGAATCCAGAGTGATGTTTTCACAGCTTTTCGGTGGTGGCGCTAAATATAGTGCCGGAGAAGACAGTTTATTTCTAAAAGACCTCATGGACCGAGGAATAAAGGTATATGCATCTCCTGTTATAATTGGACGAGAAGAAGAAGGAGAGTCCACCTGGTTTAAGGGATATGATGAAAAATTTTTCTTTGATCGGGGAGTGTTATATCATCAACTGTATGGTAGACTTGCGAAGCTCTGGGCACTTAGGTTTTTGGTAAAGCATAAAGCAAAGTTATGTGAAATAATTACATTTGCAAAAGCGTACAAAAAAATGATAGAGGGCATTCATGCATTTAAATAAACTTAAGCCAGTAACGATTTATTTTATGGTCATTGTGTTGATATGTATTACTTATGGCCTATATTTTAACACCACCTATAATTGCGATTTATTGCAAGCATATAAAATGCCATTTGGATTGGAATATGGTTTTCGAGAATTTATAAGACAAAGATTAGCCAATGGCAGGATAGTAACAGTTATTCCATATTTGTTTTATCGATTGATTTGGTATCTAGGCGTGTCGTATTTTTCAAATCAATGGGTACTTCAATTATTGAGTTTTGCTGTGTTGGCAGCAGGCGCAACAGTTGTTGTTCGTTGCATTGGTAATAAATATGCACTTCCGCTTATGATAGGTTTGATCGAACGACAATAGATACACTATCAGAAACAGAGCACTTGAAAGCAGATAATAACGTATTGTATTGGATAACAATTGGTTGATAAAGGAAGCAGACTTGGAATACAGTGTTGTGATATATATTCTCCTGACAGTATTTACGGTAGCACTGGGTATGCTGGTGGATCTACAGGCAGGAAGAATACAAACTATATACGGAAGAATAACACGGCAACGGTACTGGAATCGGATTCTTGTGGTTGCCGTATTTCTGCTTTTATTTGCTGTATCTGCATGTCGTATTGCAGTAGGAAATGATTATTGGGTTTATCGTAGCGAGTTTCTGCTGATTCAGCAGAATCGAACTACTTCTTTTGAGCCTGGATTTGTTTTGGCAGTAAAAGCCTTGCAGTCAGTACTGGACTATGATCAGTATTTACCGATATTTGCAGTTTTCTCTTTTTTCACAGTGCTGTTTTTTGTACGAGGTATGGCTAATCAAAGCGATTGGTTTGGATTTACAGTTTTTTTACTGATGACTAGTGGGTACTATTTCAGCAGTTTGAATTCTGTTCGTTACTATCTAGTGTTATCTATTGCGTTATATGCTATTAAGTATGTACTTGCAGAGGAGTGGTGGAGATTCGTGCTGTGTGTTCTAGTGGCAGCGCTATTTCACAAATCGGTCTTAATTGTATTGCCATTATATTTTTTAGCATCTAGGAGATGGAAAAAGTGGCATATAGTTATTGTTGCTGTATTTTGTATAAGCCTTGTATTATTGCCGGGAGTGTATCGTAGAGTTATTTTTACGTTCTACCCATTTTATGAGGGCTCCATATTTGATACAGGAGAAACTTCAATTACAAATCTCGCTAGATGTGCAGCGATTCTACTGTTCTCGTTGTTGTATTACAAAGATACAATTCGTGGGAATCATGCAAATGAGTTTTATTTTTATTGTAATTTAGGGGCATTGCTTTTATACACATTTGCATCCTTTA
>JAILIC010000079.1 GCA_024695475.1 Treponema sp. | reverse complement strand
AATACCATGCTGTCAAAATATGTGGACTCTGGCTCTTTAATCCGTGTGTGTCATGGAATTTACGCTTTGCCTGATAGTGTAATAGATGATATGTACGTTCTGAACCTCAGAAGTCAGAAAATTGTATTTTCACATGAAAGCGCGCTTTTTCTTAATGGCATCTCGGACAGGACTCCTTTTTCTGCAACAGTAACCATTCCTTCCAATGCGGCTGTTTCTGCTGATATAAAAAGTGAATGTACTTGTTTTTACATTCAGCCGGATTTATATGAACTTGGACTTGAAGAACGAAAGACAACATTCGGAAATTCTGTCCGCTGCTATAATGCAGAAAGAACAGTTTGTGACATTCTACGGAGCCGTTCCCGCATGGACGAAGAGACTGTTGTTTCCGCTGTAAAAAACTATGTGCTGTCAAAAGACAAAGATTTTTTTCGCCTTTATGAATATGCGCAGAAGTTCAAGGTTTCTGAGCAAGTCAGAAAATACATGGAGGTGCTTGTATGAAACAAACAACGGCAAATGCAATGAGCCTTCGTGCAAAGATAAACAATTACGCAAAAGAGCATGGAATCCTTGCACAGGTCGTTTTGCAGAATTATATGTTTGAGTGCCTTTTGGATAGAATCTCACGCTCAAAGTATGTGGATAATTTTATAATCAAGGGCGGAATCCTTGTCAGCTCGCTTGTAGGACTTGATGTGCGTTCTACCATGGATATGGACACAACTCTTGTTCATCTTTCCCTTACCGAAGAAAAGATAAAGGAAGCCATGAATGCCATTATCGCCGTTCCTGCCGATGATGGAGTCGTTTTTAATTTCGTTTCTGTTGAACCAATCAGAAAAGATGATGTTTACGGCGGTTTCTGCCTTAGGCTTGATGCAAAATACGAGAGTATAGAAACTCCGCTTTCGATAGATATTTCAACGGGAGATGTAATAACACCTGAACCGATGAACTACGGCTATAAAAGGCTTTTTAATAGCGAGAACGTCATTTCCTTACGTTCTTATCCGCTAGAAACAGTGCTTGCCGAAAAAATTGAGACAATCATTACACGCGGCATTTTGAATACTCGACCTCGTGATTTTTACGATGTATATATTCTGACAAAAACTCAAGGATACAATGCAGAAACTTTGCGTAAAGCCATTTTTGCAACGGCGGAACATCGCGGAACAAAAGCAATCATGGAAGCAGAAACAAACAATCGCCTTGCTGTTATAGAAAACAGTTCGGAATTGCAATCGCAATGGGCAAAGTATCAGAAGAAATTTCCGTATGCAAAGGACATAACATATCAAGAAACTGTAAATGCTGTAAAAGAGGTAATTCATGAAATTCACATTTAAGATACAAAAATACCAGACTCAGGCAGTGGACGCTCTTGTAAAATGCTTTGAAGGACAGCAGTTCGCGGATAAAGTGCAGTACCTTCGGGACAAAGGCATTATGCCGCAGGTTCAGAAAACTGAAATGGAACAAGGTGAATTATTTGAAAATGAACCTCCTGCAACAGACGAAGAACTTGAACAGGCAGATAACGGTTACCGCAATGCTGATTTGATTCTTGGTGATAAAGAGCTTTTGGAAAATATCCATAAGATGCAGGACGCAAATTTCATTATCCGCACAAATGAAGTAAAACGTACTGCAGGGGATAAATAATATGAAAGAAATACTTGATGCGACTAAAGACTTGTCAAAGGAAATATATACTGATTTATTACATCCAACTGCTTCTCATTTAGGATTGACCATAGGCGAATTAGTAAAAACTTTATTAATTCCTTTTTCTGTTCCTTCAAAAATGATTAACATTCGCTTTGATAATTGGGTAAATAGAATTTCAAATGAAGTAAAATCTGAGAACTTGGTTGAAGCAACACCAAATATAACTATTCCTACAATTCAGAATTTGGCACTGAATCCTGATGATACAATCCTTGGAGAGATGTTTTTTAATATTTTGAAAGCTTCGGTTGACAAAACTAAGAAGAAATTTTTAAGTCCAGCTTTCCCAAAATTATTGGAACAATTAACACGTGATGAATGTGTATTTATTCTATTATTAAGTAAGAAGAATTACAAAATTCATCATATAGATGATTATGATGATAAGAAAAATGTATTCTTTAATAGACGAGCTGAAATAGATGAGTTGCCAAAAAATTTTTTTGATTTTCCTGAAAAT
>JAILIC010000075.1 GCA_024695475.1 Treponema sp. | reverse complement strand
TTGTCCGAACCCACCTTCAAGGATTCCGTCTTCAAGCGTAAGGACAAGCTGATGATTCTTTTCAAGATCATGCAGAAGTTCTTCGTCGAGGCCTGAGGCAAAACGAGGATTTATCAAGGTAGGGGTAAATCCACAGCCTTCTTTTATTGCAGATGCAAGTTCTTCGCCTTTCTGGAAAAAGTCACCCAAGGCGATGACTGCAACTTTTTCACCCTGCTTTTCAATCTTATAGCGGTTTAAGGCGCTGTAGTCTTTATCTGCAGAGCGGTGGCTCACGGCATTACCTGGAATCAAAATGAGGACAGGAGTTTCTTTCTGGTCAATGCTCCAGTCCAGCATGGAAATGTATTCTTCTGCACTTGATGGGCATAACACCAACAAATTCGGAATATGTGTAAAGGCGGCAAGACCGAATATACCCAAATGCGTTACATCTGTAAGTCCGTCAAATGATGAATAATTCATAAGCATGGTGACAGGAGTTTTGTTGATGCACACGTCCTGGGAAATCTGATCATAGGCACGCTGTAAGAAAGTCATGTTTGTTACGACAAGCGGCTTTGCACCACGGCGGGCAATTCCGGAAGCGATTGCAACGGCTGCTTCTTCCGCAATGCCGGTGTCGATGTACTGTCTGCCAAGCTTTGCTCTTTCCTCAGGTCCAAGTCCCACCGACATTGGCATTGCTGGCGTTACCACAATAAAATCCTTATCTTTTTTAGCCTTTTCAACTATATACAGGCTTGTCATTCCAAAATAAGATTCACCGCTTCCAAAACTTACTGTAGGCTTTCCTGTATCTCTGTCAAAAGGCATGCACCAGTGCCAGCCTTCCTTGTCCTTTTCTGCAACTTCGTAGCCCTTTCCTTTTTGTGTGTGAATGTGAACAACAACAGGACGATTTAAATCCCGGACTTTTTCAAAAACCGCAATCAATGAAGCAATGTCATTTCCGTTTTCTTCGTAAACATAATCAAGACCGAATGCTGTAAACCAGTTGTTTTCTGCCTTTCCATTGGAATCGCGGAGAGCCTTAAGATTTTTGTAGATTCCTCCGTGAGTTTCTGCGATTGCCTGCTCGTTGTCGTTTACTACGATAATAAAATTTGAGTTCAGTTCACTGCCTGCAACACTAAGGGCTTCCATAGCCTCGCCACCGGAAAGGGAACCGTCACCGATAACAGCAATGATATTTTCTTTTTCGCCTAAGATGTCGCGGCCTTTTGCAAGTCCCAAAGCCAGTGCAATTGAAGTTGAAGTGTGTCCGATGTTAAAAAAATCGTGTTCGCTTTCGTCTGGGTTGGTGTAGCCTGAATCTTCTGCAAAACGGCTGTCGTCAAAGTAACCGGCCTTTCGTCCAGTGAGCATTTTATGGGCATAAGACTGATGGGAAACATCAAAAACGAATTTATCCTTTGGAGAATTAAAAACATAGTGCAGGGCGATTGTTGCTTCAACAAAGCCAAAGTTAGGACCAAAATGTCCGCCGATTTTTGTAAGACGGTTAAAAAGTCCCTCGCGGATTTCCTGGGCCACAGCTGGAAGCTCGGAAACTGAAAGCTTTTTCAAATCTGCTGGTGAATTTATCTTGTCTAAAATCATAATAGTCTCCTTATGTTAAATCTATTACCAGTTTTCGTATCGTCGCCCTATATCTAGCGCGGCAAGTTTTTCCATTTCATTTTCAGTAAGCTCAAAATCCCAGATAGCAAAGTTTTCTGCAATGTGAGCAGGATTTGAGCTTCCGGGAATTGCGATGTAGTCTGACTGCAAGTGCCAGCGGACGATTATTTGAGCAGCTGTTTTTTTATGGGCCTCAGCAATTTTCAGCACTTCAGGATTTTTCAGATGTTCCGAAGTATGACCCCGACCACCAAACGGGTAATAGCTTTCTATATAAATCCCTTTTTTGCTTGCCCAGTCGCGCAGAGCATTATTCTGATATTTCAAGTGGTTTTCGTTTTGAATGACTGCTGGAGAAATCTCAAAATCGTTAATGAAATGCAAGACTGATTTTTCCGTGTAAAAGTTTGAGATTCCTATAGAACGAATCTTTCCAGCCTTAACTCCTCGAATCATCGCCTTGTAAACTGCGTCGTCGCCAGAATCTGAGCCGTGCTGATGAAGAAGAACAAGGTCGATGTATTCAAGCCCAAGTTTTTGCAAAGAGTCGTCAATGTCCTTGTCTGGAGCATTGCTCCACGGAACGAGTTTTGTGGTAACAAAGATTTCTTCACGTTTGCAGATTCCGTCGTTTATTGCACGGTGGATTGCATTTCCAACTTCGTTTTCGTTACCATAGTAGCGGGCTGTATCAATGAGCCGGTAGCCTGATTTGAGCGCAGTATATACGACATTTTCACAAGTTCCGCCAGTGAGCGTCCAGGTGCCAAGACCGAGCACAGGCATTTCGTAACCGGAATTCAATTCCACATTCATTGAAAGCTTTTTCATGGGATTTTCCTTTGTCAAAACAAAATCTGTCATAAACAATGCCGCCAGAATTAGAAAAGTTTTTTTCAAAAGCATTTTCGCTATTCCTTTATCGAGAATACAGCCGTTACATCTCCTTTGCCCAAAACTTTTTTGAGTTCTGTTTGGTTGATAGCGGTGGTTGAACCTGTCGAAACCACTTTTCCCAGTCGGGTAAAGTTCCAGCTGTTTACATCGTAGTAAATCGTAATCTGATTCCCCTGATACAGAATGATGTCGCCAGCGCTCGTAGTAATTTGCTTATCGTTTCGGGGCAGGGTAGTGCCGAGTGAGCCGACTTTTTCAAAATTGCCGTAATCGTTCATTGAGACCGTTACAGACCCTTTTTTCAAAAACTCGTAAAACGCTACAGCCGAAGAATTATTTTCAAGCGTTGCAGTGAGCGTGTGTTTTCCGCTGTCGCTTTTGATGTCAATTTGTATCATCAGCTTTTTATCTCCTTGATTGCCATTTGCATAAGCTGTCATTAAAAACAAGCCTAACATCAAGATAAGTGAAATAAGTTTTTTCATATTATCTCCGTTTGCCGGGTGTGCATTTTAGTAACATAATGTCGCTTAACTAAAATATATGCCATCTTTTGTGACTTGTCAATGCTAAAATGTATTTTTAGTGACAAAAAGTTGCTTATTGCATAAATCCCATTGCTGTGCTATTCTTGTGTTATGGCAGATTATATCCGCGCAAGAAGCGACGAACACAAAGAAGAGCGACTTTCACAAATCAAAGAGGCAACTGCAGCACTTTTTGAAAATGCCCCTTACACCGAAATTACCCTTACCACAATTGCAGAAAAACTGGGCTGGTCACGGGCAAATCTTTACAAATACGTTACAACTAAAGAAGAAATCTTCCTGGAAATCTCTTCTGAAAAAATGACTTCTTATTACAGTTCTCTGCTTTCAGCTTTCCCAGAAGGAAACAATTTTTCACCAGATGTAATTGCAGAAGTCTGGGCAGGAATCTTAAATGCCAGTCAGGATTATATGCGTTATGTTTCTTACCTTAACCCGGTAATAGAAACGAATGTTACGGTGGAACGCCTTGCCGCCTTTAAGAAAAAATATTATGAGCTTGCCTACGCTTTTCGAGATCGACTTTCACAGATGCTTAGTACCGCACCAGAAACTGCCTATAAAATTCAGCTGGATGTACTGTTTTATGCTTCATCAAGTGCCGTCTGCTGCTACAAAAATCCGCTGGTTCAGGAAGCCCTTAAACAAATTAACATTACTCCGCCGCCAATGGATTTTTACAAAGACATGAAGGACTTCCTAAAAATGCGATTGGAAAAATGCTGAAAAGAAATTGTTTTGTTTTTCTAAACAAAAGCGGGATAGCAAGATGAGTATAATTACAAGACTTGTAACAATCGACGATTATGATGCTATTTTTTCCCTCTGGAATAGTACGGAACAGTCAAAACGAGCCTTGAATCCAGTTGATGACAGCCGAGAGGGTATTGCTCGTTATTTGAAGCGTAATCCAAATACCTGTTTTCTGGCTCTTTCAAAAGGCGGGTCTGGGGATGTTCCTGAGGTTGTCGGGGTAATTCTTACTGGGCATGATGGAAGAAGGGGAATCATTCATCACATGTGTGTTCATCCTTCTTTTCGCAGACAGGGAATTGCAAGAATGCTTGTTCAAAAGGCGGAAGAAGCCTTGAAGTCCGAAGGAATAAATAAAATTTTCGGTCTTGTCTTTAAGGACAATGATTCTGCGAATGCTTTCTGGGAAAATCAGGGGTATACTCTGCGCACAAATCTTAATTACCGAAACAAAAGTTTGAATGACGCTGTACCGCAGGGTGACTAAATCGTATCTGTCGTTTCGCTGTCACTTGTTGTAAACGATGAGAACTGCCGGGCGAGATTTCATCTGTACTGAGATTCTCTCAGTTCTCTGAAGCCGTCAACAGCGTAAATGAACTTTCTAACGAGAACAAGTCCAGCATTACTGCTCTGTTGAGTGAAGTCAAAAAATTCAAAGTGTAAGGATTATTTGTTTTTGCTAGCCTAGACAAAGACTTTTGGGTATATCCCATCCTTCAAGACTCAGCCGAATGTCATACTTGCCATTCATTTGCTGGTGAAAAGTTTTTGAAATTTCTAAAAAAAATCTTAAGGTATGCTATAATATTATAAGATCTATATTTCAAAACGGAATGGAAGATTCAATACGATATTGAAATATATGGAGGCTATAAAACCCAATGCTCTATGCAATAACCCCGGCATCAGTTTTGATATTAAATGTAATACTGAACTGGGAATTATTTACGAATTACGGATTTACTGGCAAAAAGCAGGAAAAACAAAATCAAGTGCATGTTCTCTACAACTGGTTTCTTCTTGCTGCGTGTTGCTATTTTATCGTGGATATGTTTTGGGGACTTTTGTATGAACACAAAGAAGTATCGGTTTTTTTTCCTTTTATATATTATTTAACTGTCTTTTATTATATGTTTATGCTCCTCACCATGCTGACGTGGACGAGATATATGGTTGCGTATCTTGACAATACAGGTCGCCCCAGCGAGTTACTGATTTAAGTCGTATGGGCATTAGTAGTAATTGGAGTAGTATGTCTGATACTTAACCGTTCTTACCATTTCATGTTTTCGTATAATGAAGCACATGTATTTATTGGAGAAGTTGGCAGGAATATTTCTTTTTTCCTTCAGATTGCGTTTTATACAGGAATCACCACTTATATGATATACGTAGCTCATAAAAGTATTGGACGTCAAAAAAGAAGATGCATGGCAGTTGCTATGACAAGTATGGTTTTGGGAATATCGCTTACCTTTCAGAATATTAATGCTTTTTTTCCGTTCTATGCTGTGGGACTTATGATTGGAATATGTCTGGTTCATTCCTTTGTGCAGGCTGGTGAAAAAAAAGAAAAAAAAGTTCATGACCATATTGCATCTGCAATGGCTGAAGATTATGAAGCTATATTCTACATAGACATAGAGTCAGGCGAATATCTGAGTTTTTCTAAAAGCAAAAAATATATGAGTATGAATGCAGTGGCTACTGGAAAAAATTTCTATAAAGATGCTTTAGAAAGCATTGATAAGTGTGTATATCCTGATGACTGGACATATGCAAAGCAGTTTTACAGTAAAGAAACGATGTTACTGAATCTTGAAGGAAGGCGTTCTTTTTCATTTAAATACAGAGTTTTGATAAACAACGTACCACGTTTTTTCCTGTTTACGGTGATGCGTGAAAGTAACAGTCAGTATCTTATTTTTTATGAAAAAGATATAGAAGATGAGCTTAACGCAGAAAAAGCCCAGAAAGAAAACCAGAAACGGACTATTACTTTTGGCCAGATTGCTGAAAGTCTTGCTTCCAATTATGACGAAATTTATTATGTGGATATTGAAAATTTGTCTTATGTTTGTTATCAGGTTAACAATATCTATGGACAACTGGAAATTAATAAATCGGGAGAGGATTTTTATAGTGAGGCGCTTTCCAATATTCCTCATGTTGTTTACAGGCAGGATTGGGAGCTGGTTACAGAATTTCTTAATAGAGATAACATGCTATCATCGCTTGAAAACCGTAAAGACTACAGTCTAACCTACCGTATCATGGTATCCGATGTCCCCCACTATACCAGAATGAGGATTAGGAAAAGCAGTGATGGAATGCATTTTATCATCGGTGTTGAAAATGTAGATGATGAAATTATCAAGGAAAAGCAGCATCTTAATGAGCTTAAAACTGAGAAAGAACTGGCAAGACGGGATGAGCTCACTGGCGTTAAAAACAAGACAGCGTACAAAGAACTTGAAGCATCTGCACAGGGGAATATCGACAATGGCTTGGATTATCTGAACTTTGCACTTGTTGTCTGTGACACAAACAATCTGAAGCTAATAAATGATACTCAGGGGCATACAGCAGGAGATGAATATATTCGGGCATCGGCACGCCTTTTATGTAACATTTTTATTCATAGTCCTGTATTTAGAGTTGGAGGCGATGAGTTTGTGGTTTTTCTTCGAGGCAACGATTATTTTGCCAGACATGAACTTATGGACAAATTGCGCAGTCAAAGTATAGAAAATAAAAAGGCTGGTACAGGTGTCGTTTTAGCGGCTGGTATGGCTGAATACAATCCGGAGAAGGATACTCTTGTTTCGGATATATTTGAGCGAGCAGACAAAGAAATGTATGAAGATAAAAAGAAACTGAAGTTATAGTCACAACTGTATTGAAATCAGTTTTGCTGGTAAGCAGGACTTTGATTTCATTTTGCCGAGCTCAGCAGAGAGGGCTGAGCGATCTACTTGCGTTTGGCTTTTGACAAATAGGTCATAGTATGATATACTATTATTATTACGGGCGAGAGAACTCTCGTCCGTATCTGTTTTAAACTCCGTCATCAAACACTATCCTACCTAGACGGATTATTCTCCCTAATTAGATTATTTGGTATACTCTAGATAGAATATGTACCACATACTAGCTAGTGGGTGGTCTCACATACGCCCGTATTATTGACTATCATACGGTATGATGTGTATCACGGAATGAACGTATCCGGGAGGTATAAATGCCAAAGCGTAAAACTGTACCATTTGAATATAACGAACAGGAAACACCTGTTGATGTTGTTATCCATGAAAGTAACCTGTCTGGAGGTGACGGCAAAGTACATCAATATGGTACGATTGCCCATCATAAAGTGACGGTTACTTCCATACTTAAAGAAATGGAAGATGATCATAGCATCGTTGCAAGTAAAGAGCTGATGTATTACGTTGCACAGGAGCTGGGGCAACGTATGTTAAAAAAGTTTAAACAAGGATATGCTATAGAGCTTTTAGATTTTGGTACTGTGTTCCCGACGATGAGAGGGAGCGTGGGGGCATTTGATAGTGCAACTGAACTGAAGAAGCATTTTGATGTAGGATTTACTCCTTCAAAAGAAGTGAGAGCAGCTCTTGATAATTATACAGTACGTACCGTACGTAAGGTTTCGGAACAGCACAAGATTTATTCTGTCACTGATATTCTGGAAGTAAATAGACAAAAGAAGGAGCTAACCGTAGGTTTAATGGCTCAGGTAACTGGTAAGGCTATAAAACTTGGTGGTAAAACGTTTGGACTGTATGCGGCAGCTGTGTCGCAAGAGTGGGTTGGAGAACTCCCTGAGCGTACACAATGGATAGCTATGGAGCATATTTCTATCAACAAGCCTTCTACTATCCAATTTTTTGTAGAGGAAGTACTGAAACCTGGTTGGTATGTATTTATAGTAGAGACTTGTTTGAGTGGTAGTGGCAAGGAACTAAAGCAAAGTGTCCTTGTATCTAGTGATCCTGTACAGGTTGTTGCACGTACTGGGATAGTGTAATGTTGTCTCAGTACATGAAGCATTACTCCTAAATCTATAAGCCAGTTTTGTCTTTTTTAAGATAGCAATTAGGAAACATCTGATGAAAATGCAAAAGCTCCCTGGCTTGATGATGTTTGTACTGAAAATCGTGGAGATGAAGAGTAAATGAATATACTTTCAACTCAAACTTCGGCAAATGCGCCTGTTTTTATCTGGGGTTTAGATAAGCCCCACGGAGAGACTGCGGAAAGTCTCTTTAAAGAAGTTAAGGCTTTTACGGATATGGACTTTTCTCTTGCCGTTTTTGATGTCACTGACTGGAATGCTCAATTTTCACCCTGGTATGCGCCTGCTGTTTTTGGAAAGGATGATTTTGGAGGCAAAGGTAGAGAGACTTTACATTTTCTGGAAAATGAGTGTTTTTCTGAAATAAAATCGAGGTTCCCTGAAAGTAACATCTTTCTTACAGGTTATTCCCTTGCAGGCTTGTTTTCGTTATGGGCATTATATGAGTCGGATACATTCAATGGGGCAGTCTGCTGTTCTTCATCGCTTTGGTTTGATAAGTGGGACGAATATGTCTCTTCCCATAGTATTAAATCCCCGTCAAAGATTTATATGAGTCTCGGAGACCGTGAAGAAAAAACAAAGAACAAGATTATGGCAAAAGTCGGAGATAGGACACGAATACAAGTGGAGCTTCTAAAAGACGACTCTAATGTCGAAAAACTGTATTTTGAATGGAATGAAGGCGGTCATTTTGATGAGCCTCGTAAAAGGGTGGCAAAAGGAATCGCAAGGATTATAGGCTAAACCAAGCATTGCCAGATAGGTTTATCTGGAGTTTTCTAGCAGCTTAAAATGATTTTTCCAGTAATCAATGAGTCCGTCGGATTTCATTTTGCTGAGCTCGGCGGAGAGTGCCGAACGGTCTACTTGCAGATAGTCAGCGAGCTGCTGACGGTCAAAAGGAATATCGAACTCAGCGGTTTTTACATTATGTGGAGCCTGTGAGGAAAGATAAGATAAAAGGCGTCCTCGAATTGTTTTGGCGCTGGTATGAAAAATACGCTGTGAAAGGTGAAGATTCTTTTTCATTGAAATAGTAAGAAGATTTTTTGTGATGATTTGTGAAAACTTGTTGTTTGTTTTTTCAAGAATATCTGTCTGCAGAAGAAGAATTTTTGAATTTTGTGTTGCCAGGACATCAACCATCAGAGGAACCTTTGTAAGAGCATAGGTTTCTGCAAAAACTGTTCCTGAACCAAGACTGTCTAAAATAGTTTTGTTGCCCCAAAAGTCTGTGCTTTCAATTTGTATCCGTCCTTCAAGAACAATTCCAATCTGATGTATTACTGTGTCTGAATAAAAAACTGTTTGCCCTTTGCTTAGTTGGTGTACGGTACCGTTTAAAAAAGTCAGAACATCTGGAAGATCAGTTTCGGAAATTCCTGCAAAAAGAGGATTTTTTTTAAGTGCGTTCTGGTTCATGTCTTTGATAATACTTGCATTTTGTTGTTTTTACAACATTCTTTCAGGATGTGTTGTGTTATGCTTCCATTTGTGAGGTATAGAAATGATTAGAAAGATTGTAAAGATTGATGAAGATAAATGTACTGGCTGTGGACTATGTGCTTCTGCCTGTCATGAAAATGCGATAGTTATGGAAAATGGTAAGGCTCATCTTTTGCGTGATGATTTTTGCGACGGATTTGGAGACTGTCTCCCTGCTTGTCCTGCGGGTGCAATTACCATTGAGGAGAGGGAAAGTGTTGCTTATAGTCCTGAGGCGGTAGAAATGCGGAAACAGATTTTGGCATCACAAAAAGGAGGCAATGGATCAGTACATATGGCACATGCGGGAGGCTGTCCAGGTAGTGCGATGCATACTTTTAATCGTAATAATGCCCCAGTGGAGAAACAGATGCCTCCTGTAGAAACATCTGGAAATTATGATAGTCATGTTGTTCCCAGCGAACTGATACAGTGGCCGGTACAGATTAAGTTGCTTCCAACTCAGGCTCCTTTTTTTGAAAATGCACATCTCTTGATTGCAGCAGACTGTACGGCGTATGCCTATGCAGCCTTTCATCGAGACTTTATTAAAAATCATATTACTCTGATTGGTTGTCCAAAACTTGATGAAGGTGATTACACGGAAAAACTTACACAGATAATCAGCAATAACAGTATCAAGAGCATTACGATTGTGCGGATGGAAGTTCCTTGCTGTGGTGGACTTGAACGTGCAGCAACTGAGGCGTTAAAAGCAAGCGGAAAATTTCTTCCATGGCGAGTGGTTGTGATCTCGCGGGATGGGAAAATCATAGAATAGGGGACTGTTGCGAGCAGACCGGGGAATCTCAGTGATACTCTTTAAATAATTGCGCAGTTGTGTGTAGTACACTTATTCGGGCGAATTTGTGTAGAAGTTATACACTTTTTCGTCGGAATAATTGCAAACTTGATATATGTATTCTATAATAGATGTATGTATCGGAATTTTATCGTAAAATTACAAGAGTGGAAAGAAAATCCTGACCGAAAGCCGCTTATTCTGTGGGGAGCAAGGCAGGTAGGAAAAACATGGCTTTTAAAAGAGTTTGGAAAAAACTACTTTGAAAACACCTTGTACATTTCGTTTTACAATAATAAAAAGGATTCTGAGATTTTTGAAAAAGATTATGACACAGACCGTATAATTTCAATGTTGGAGATTATCCATCATGTAAAAATTGAGAAACAAAAAACGCTTGTTATTTTTGATGAAGTTCAGTCTGCACCAAAAGTTGTTGAGTCGCTCAAATATTTCTGCGAGGAGGCAAGGGAGTATTGCATTGTGGCGGCTGGTTCTTTATTAGGAGTAAGCATTCATGAGGGACTTTCCTTTCCTGTTGGCAAAGTAAACGAGCTCCGGCTTTTTCCAATGAGTTTTTCAGAATTTTTGCGAGCACTAGGCGAAGAACAACTTGCCTCTCTTGTTGAAGAAAAAAATCCAGAAAATCCGCTTTTATCAGATTTGAGAGAAAGTTTTATTCCATTGTTGCGTACTTATTATTTTACAGGTGGAATGCCAGAAGCTGTCCTGACTTTTGTGCAGACGGGTGATTATGATAAAGTACGGCAGGTTCAAAATGAGATCATAAGTCAGTACGAAGGTGATTTTGGAAAGCACGTAAACGCAACGGAACTTCCAAGAATCCGAATGGTGTGGAATTCGCTTCCGATGCAGCTTGCAAAGGAAAATAAGAAATTCTTCTTTGGACAAATAAAACGCGGAGCTCGCATGTCGGAATTTGAAATTGCATTGCAATGGCTGGAAGATGCAGGACTTATTTATAAAGTACATAAAGTTTCAAAGCCGGCTGTTCCATTAAAATCGTACATCAGTTTTTCAGATTTTAAGGTGTATCTTAACGACATCGGGCTTTTAGGGGCGTTGAGCGAGCTTGATAAAGAGAGCATTATAAGCGGAAATGATATTTTTGTTGAATTTAAGGGTGCTCTTACTGAACAATATGTTTTGCAGGAAATCAAGGCGGCAACAAGTTATACGCCGTACTATTACTCTGGTGAAAAATCTACATATGAGATGGATTTTTTGATTCAGAAAGGAAAAAATGTTGTTCCGCTTGAGGTTAAGGCAGAAGAAAATGTAAAGGCAAAAAGTCTTAAAGCATATTGTGAAAAATATAGTCCTGAATATGCTGTACGAACTTCAATGTCAAATTACCGAAAGCAGGACTGGCTTACAAACATACCGCTTTGGGCAATCAGCAGTATGTAGCGTAGAAGCTTTTATCAGCTGGTAGGGGATTCTAAGTGATACTCTTTAAATAATTGCGCAGTTGAGCTTTGTTTATTGTTTGACACAAATAATCCCCGATAGCTTCAAGCTCTGAAAAACGTGGAATGGTATCAGCAAACTTTTTATGGTAAACAAGCTCGTACAAGCCGTAATTGTTTCTCACAATACATTCACTGTCATTTACTATAATAGCACCATTTTTTACAACCAGTGCTTTTAAGTCTTTTCTTATTTTTTCAAACAAATTGCCATCATCAAGAAATGAAATTTTATAATTTGAGTCATAGCTCGGTGCAGTTTCGGTTTGTTTTAGATTGTTGAGACAATAGTCGTGTAATATCTTATTATCTTCAAGTGTCATAGCATAGACTTCGTATTGGTGGTGACCTTTATATTCTCGATACTCAAACTGGATACCATTTACATAAAAATCAAAAACATTTTTTTCAATCAAACTCATCTAAGGATATAATTTGGTCTTTTTCATAAATTTTAAATAATCAAGAGGTTCGTCAAATTCATTTATTAAATCAGTTCGTGGTTTTATTATTCGTATAATCCAAAAATAAAGACCAACGAACGGAATAAGGTTGAGCAAACAATACCAGCCGGAATAATTTAAATCATGATAGCGCAAAAATTGCAGTTGCGCATGTTTATAGAAATAAAAAGGTGAAGCAATACTAGCCAGGATATAAAAGAGACGATTGTGAAAAACCAATAGCATAACTATTGCAAATGCCCAAACAAGAATACATCCTACAATCATCATAGTCTCAATTATCCAATAGCGCTTTTGGCTTATTCTTCCATGAGTTCTATAGATTACAATTCCTGTTATTACAAATAAGAGACAATAAGCAATTATTTTGTTCATCCAGTTCATATTATTTTTCCAATGAGAGTATTCTTAATTACTTTTTAAGTGTATAGAAATCATGAAAAAAGGCAATCTGTTTTTACGGTTATACAGTTAAATCACACTGTTTGACCTGGCTCTTTGTTGTATGGTAGAGTCACATGTGGAGTTATACTACTATGGATAAAAAACTGCGAAAGGCTGGATTGCTTTTTTTTGCTTCTGGTGCGTTATTGCTTGTATCATTGATTTTTGCTGATATCGAAGCAACTGAATATGAGTACTTTACGAATCCTTTCTTTTTGATTGGGTTAATGCCAGGTATTGTAATACGGTGTTTTTGCGGTGTGATTTTTTTTTTGTAGCAAGAGGTATACAAAAAGCCTGGATAAACACAACTGCGTTAAAGCTGTTGCAGTATGTCGTGTATGCCATTTTGTCAGTTTGTTTTTATGCTGCTTGTATGGGGCTTGCCGTACAGGTTGTACTCTCAACCTTTATCTTGTCATCTGATGTTACATCGTTGGTGTATCTGCGAATATTGCGCTTTATTGACTATATTCCAATGAATGATTTATTTTCGACTTTGTATAGGCTACCGGAGATACTGCTGACTCAATCAGTGGGAGTGCTTTTTGCAGGTAAAACTCTTGCCAGTTTGGCAGAAAGCAGTCTGTTTGCTATGGCGTTGCTCACTGCCGGCTTTACTTTGGAAGAGTGCAAACAACCACAGCAGGGGCAAGACTCTGAAGGAACAGACTTAGATATACCTGCAAAACTGAGTTGGAGAGAAGCTGTGACTCAAAGTTTTGCTAAGTATTTTCTATTTACAGGTACAGCTTCGCGTTCTGAATATTGGTGGTTTTATGTATTTAGATTGGTGATTAATGTAGTACTTTGGGCTTTGATTATATTTTGTGCACGAAGCTGGCATGAAACAGCGTTAATGTATCTTTATATTGTACGTATTGTATTTGTGGTCGTATGTATGCTGCCTTCTTTTTCAGTTGCAGTACGGCGTGCTCATGATGTCGGGATCATCTGTCTTTTTGCCTGTGTACCGATTGTCAGCATGGTTATTATGTTATTGCCTTCTAATCAAGCATCCTTGTATCGACATGCTACAAAAAGAACACCTGTTTTAGAGTTTTTGGCGAAACTGATTATTATCATCTGGCTTATCTATTATATTGTTTTTATGGCAAAAAACGTGGTGTCGATTTATCACGGTGACTTTGCGTTTGAAAAGTTTTCGTGGATAGACTAGTTACGGATATTGACAGGAATAGACGCCTTTCTGATATACTAAATCGTGTCAATTTAAAAAGTGTTAGTAAAAAATCTGCAATGGAGTTATTACATTGAAACATAGACTAAGTATTATCTGTGTACTGGTGTTTTCTTTTTTTTCTATAGCTTGCCAAGGTAAAGAGAACACTTCTGATGAAGTTAAGACAATCGTTTCTGGTTCTAAAGTTATCACTGCAAAAAGCGTAGATGATATCATTAAAACTATTCCCGTGTATAACAATAAAGCCGTTATTAAAGAGACGGTACATAAAGTAAAAAAGGTTGTATATAAGGGAACTTTTTCAATTCATAGAGATGACTGGGAAAGGCTTTCTACCATATTGCATGATAATCCCAATATGCGTGTTGTATTGGATTTTTCTCAGTGTAAGATGGAAGCTGATATTGATACTCAAAATGAGAAAAAAAATCCCTCTTGGTATTTGCCATACGACTTGTTTTATGATGTAGTTTCTCTTTTGGAGATTCACTTTCCGGAAGGGCTTACGGCTATTGGCTCCAGAAGTTTTTGTTCATGTGATAATTTGACTGCGGTGTATTTTCCTCTAAATACAACCGTACACAGTATTGGCTATAATTCTTTTTGTTCTAATCCATCACTTTCAGAAATACATTTGTATCACTATGATGGAGAGCTTGATGAGTCTTTCCGCGAGTGTGGTGTAAAAGCTCCTGATGCCGGCGAAAACGAGTGTGGTACCGTTAGTATTGTTGAGATGCCTGATCACCCTGTGTATATCCGTGATTATGGTGAGGGGTATTATCAGTATCTTTTTGGTAAAACTATTGTAGAAAAGGTTATTACTCCAAGTAAAACATTTACCCTTGATGAATGGGTTGACTGGTGTCGTCCTATGGTGCCAGCAACAGGTCATGTCAAAGAAATCTCTGCTACCAGTGAATTGGATGCAGCTTCTGGTAAGTATGTGGCAAAAAATGTCGCTAATGCAAAGTGGACAAGCTGGGTTGAAGGCAGCGCTGGTGATGGTACAGGCGAAAAGCTTTCGTTTACGCTTGCAGAGCCGACGACAATTTCGTATCTCTGTATCAAAAATGGTTTTGGTAATCTTGCGTACTACTGGACAAATAATCGTCCAAAAGACGTCAAATTTATTTTTGATGATGATGAACAAAACGCCAGTACCTATACGTTAGATGATACACCTTTTGCTCAATATCTCTATATCCAAAAGTATGACAAGTTGTATTCTAAGATTACTATGGAAATACAATCTGTCTATCAGGGTACTGACAGTGCTAATGACTGTGCGATAGATGAAATTGCTGTTAATGCTGGTATTGCCCGTCGTGAAGTGTACGGGGCATACTACACTACGGAAGAAGTTGACTATCACTATGATCCAGAAACCCAGCGTATGCTCAAAGGTTTATATACCATGGATGTCGGAGCAGATAATGTACGGATTACCGATGACGGAATAGTTTTGGTACGCACTCGTGCTTGGGAAGATGGTTCAACATATTGGACAAAGCCTAGTGGTGCCTTTAGCGGAAACCTGTATCATGGCTTTTTCCCTGGTACTGGCGGTGGTCATAGTTATTACAAGTTTTGTATATTTGTAAATCCTAATGGCGAGCATTATCTTTTTACGTGGCATGAAGAATATAACGGTATCTTTGAGTTAAATCCTCAAAAATTGCATGTGTATGCCTGGCAAAAAGGTGAATGGATTGTACAGACTCGTGAGCATCATAGTGCTTCTTTAGATGAGATATTTAATACGCTTTCATTTATTGTAAAAGAGCAGTATGGATATAAATTTAGTGCTGATATTGACGATTATGGACAAGTTTGTATATGCATTTATCCAGGTTCTGGTACGGTAGAATTACCGGTTTCTTTGGATTTTGACTATGACGGTGAAAAGGGTGTTTTTGTGCCTTATAAAAAGACGGTTCTTACTGAGCTCGCCTTTGGTACAAGAGAAAGTCTCTCTGCTCTCGGTGATTGGAAGCCTTTATACGAAAAAACACAAGAGTATACTAGTCCAATTCAGATATTCAGCTATCCGGCAGCATTTAATCATAATCCAGATATGATTCGCTATCTTTCTGAAAGTGGTTATTCAGTTGAAAATGAATACAAAACAAATAATGGTCGGTCCGAATCGTACCGCTTTACACCGCTTGAAGCCTGGCAGGCTGGTAACAATGCAAACGCTGTCCGTGATGTACTTGTTGAGGCGGGAGCTTCGTATTCTTATCAGATGATAGAAAAGGCTTTTTTTGCACAGGATTATGCAAAACTTGCAGAGTTTGTGCCATTGGTAAAAAAAGAAGACCGGACGCAGTTGCTTGCACCAATTGCAGATTTCTATAGAGATCAAGTATATTTCAAAAATGCCTCTGCACAAAAAACAATCGACTATATACAGTCGGTGTTGCTGTTGCTTAAAGATAATGGTGTGGTTCTTTCTGATACATTCTATGATGATCACGTAAATGCAAACATTACCCTTATGAATTCTGCTTTTATTATGATCACAACAGGGGCTAGTGATTATTATAATCCTATTCCATTGTTTAATTTGTATTTGTCACTGGGATTGCAACTGCCAGAACAGATTATAGATTATGGTTTTAAAGGTGGTGATACCACTTCTATACAGATTTTGGCCTATGAATGGAAAGATCTGTATTTTAATGAAGCAGAAGATTATCTTGAGGACTACGAAAAAAAGGAACGGCGAGCGAGCCAAAAACTGATAAGCGAGATTATGCAGTACCTTTTGTCTCATGGTATTAGTATTAATGCACGTTCAAAAGATGGTGAAAATGCACTCTTTTTCTTCTGTAGTTCTCCTGATGACTCGGATATTGCTGCGATACAGTATTTAATTAATCTAGGAATCGATCTTAATGTCACAAATAAGTATGGTCAGACCCCATTACTCTATCTTTTAGATAATTCTGGACATAAAGACGCTACGTTTGCGCTCTTTGATTTGTTCCTTGAGCATAAGGTGGATGTGCTAGCAAAAGATAAGCGTGGACATGATGCTTTTTATTACTTTTTTGATCATTTTGACTCTGACGATGAGCGTGATATTGAGTATGTTACAACCTTATTAAACCTGGGTGCGGATCCTAATATGGTAGTCGGTGATAATACGGTATTATACAATGTTATTGAGCCTGGTATGTATGATCTGTGTAAACTGCTTTTGGACAAGGGGGCTGATCCTAACTTGTTGCCTACTGAATATGCTGAGCCTGCACTTTTTGCGGCTGTAGCGTCTATGAGGCACTATTATGATGAGGACTGGGCTTGCGAAGACTTGATGCGCTTGATCCATTTGTTAATTGATGCTGGTGCAGACTGCTCGGTTGTTGTTGGTGATGATTTTTTACTTGGCATGTTGTCGCCGTATTACTCCATTTATGATACCGAAATTGGTAAAGAGCTTATAGATCTGTTCTTGGAGCATGGTGCTGCTGATAATCTTACTGAAAAAATGCTAAAAGAGGCTGACTTTTCAAAACAAGAGAGGGCCTACATTCTTTCGAAAAAAAGAAAATAATCACGCCGTATGTTGTACATCGTGCTTTAAAAGCGGTGTACAACATGTAGCATAAAACTGGTTAATTGCTACAGAAAGAACTTTTGCAGATATCCTACAACCCAGATGACAATAACAATCACGGGAAGAATAAACCGTATGTAAAACGAAAGACATCGTGGAAATTGTATGCCACTGCCAGTGTTTGCTTCAGCCATAAAGTTATCAAAACCCCAGCCATAACGGGTGGTACAGAACAATAAGTAGACAAGTGAGCCTAGCGGAAGCAGATTGTTTGATACGATAAAATCTTCGATATCTTGGATGTTACCTACCTTTGGAATGGCAAAACTGCTCCAGATATTAAATCCAAGTACACAGGGAATAGAAAAAACGCTTACAACAATAAGGTTTATGATGACTGCCTTTTTTCTGCTCCAACCAAACAAATCCATAGTGGATGCGATGAGGTTTTCAAAGACGGCGATTACGGTTGTAAGGGCTGCAAATGACATAAAGACAAAGAAGAGTGTACCCCAAAAGCGTCCAAGGAACATGAAATTAAAGATGTTTGGTAATGTGACAAACAAAAGTCCTGGTCCTTGTCCTGGGTTTTCACCAAAAGCAAAACATGCGGGGAAGATAATAAAACCTGCCATGAGGGCAACAAAGGTATCCATGGCGATAACGCTTAAGGCTTCGCCTGCAAGTGCTTTTTCTTTTCCGATGTAACTTCCAAATATGGCAAGAGAGCCCATTCCTATTGAAAGGGTAAAGAATGCCTGTCCCATGGCTGCAAAGACTACCTCGCCAATGCCACAGTCGATCATTTTTGAAAAATCAGGTTTAAGGTAAAATACCAATCCTTTTTGTGCTCCTGATAGTGATAGTGCACGTATGGCCAGTATGAGCATGAGGAATAAAAGACTGGTCATGATGAGAGTAGATGCTTTTTCTACTCCGTTTTTAAGTCCACCTGAGCAGATGATAAATCCGACGATTGTTACAAAAAACATCCAAAAAAGCTGTTCTGCCGGATTTGCAAGCAGGTTAGTAAAAATGGCTCCAATCTCTGTGGTAGAGAGACCTTGGAATGATCCTCGTGCGCTCTTAACGATATAAGAGAACATCCAGCCAGCGACTGATGTGTAGAACATCATAAGCAGATAATTGCCAATGGATGCAATGTAACCGAATATATGCCATTTGGTACCTTTTGGTTCTAGAACATGAAATGATCGCGCGGCACTTTTGGCGCTTGCTCTTCCGACTGCAAACTCCATAACCATGATTGGTGCACCGAGCAGTACTAAAAAGATAAGATAAAAAAGAACGAATGCAGCTCCACCGTATTTTCCAGTAATGAAGGGAAAACGCCATACGTTTCCGAGACCGATGGCACATCCTGCGGATGTCATGATAAAGCCTATTCGGGATTTAAAGTTTTCTCTGTTTTCCATAATGGGGGAGTATAACATATAATTATAATCATGGACACTAGAGAAATAATGTAAAAAAGATTTACTGCTAGACGATTCTTTTCTACCAAATAAAAAAACTATGATATACTATGGTTGCATGAAAAAAATGTATACAATAGAAAAAGCAACTTCCCAAGAACAGGATATTTTTAACCTTTGGAAAGGATCCCGTAATACTGCTATCAATCTTGCTTTTGGTTTAAAAACTGAGTCGTTAGATGTCGAGCGATTAACAACAGCGATAAATTGTATAATTGCCCGCCATGACCGTCTCCGGTCAAATTTTTTTGAAAAAGACGGGGTAATATACAGATGCTGCAAAAAGACGCTTTCGATATGTGTACATGCTTTTACGTCAAAAAATCTACAGGATTTTATCCAGCCCTTTGATCTTGAAGAAGAACCGCTTATACGCGTCGCTTTTTTTCAAGATACCATTCTATTTGATATTTGTCACATCGTAACTGATGGCTTTTCGATGGCGATTTTCTTTTCGGAATTGAATAATTTTTATTCTGGAATAGATGTTTTGTATCAACCACCCCCTATAGTTGTGGCTGATGAGCTACTTGTAAAACAGAATACGGCTTTTTGGTCTCAGCAATTTGTAACTCCCTATAAAAGTTTGATACTTCCTCGAAATAAAGACGGAATTACTGAGTATGGTGGTGATGGAAATTCCATGATTCATCATCTTGATAGTCTGCTTACTAGGAAAGTACAGAGGCTCTGTGCTCAGCTTTGTATAACGCAGTTTGTGTATTATTTTTCTGCTTTTTTACTTTTTCTTTATAAAGAGTGCCAGTCAAGTGATATAGTTACTGCAACCAATTTAAGTTGTCGTTCCGGAAAAACAATTCGGTCGATTGGACTTTTGGCAAAAACGGTTCCTGTGCGATTTAAAATTGCTCCTGACATGACAATAGAAGCGTTTTTACAAAGTGTCGACGAATATGTCCGTGCTGCCGTAGAACACCAGCATTTTGACTGTAAAAAACTCTTTTTGGATTGTAATGTTTCTGATATTAGAGATTTTTCTCGAACATTGTTTACCTATGAGCCTCCTAAAATTGCAAATGTATATCTCGATAATAAGCCTTGTACTTTTGTTCCGATTCCTTCACGCTACTCGAAAACTGATTTTACGATTTGTTTTTTCCCGTTTAAGCAGACGAACCACCTTCTTTTGTTTTTTAGATCGGATTTATTTTCTTTTCAACGTGCTCGAAAGTATCTGCGGTGTTATGTTGCCATTATAAAAAAATTACTTACTCCCAATTGTACTATTGAGGAAATTATGGAAGAGATTTGATGCGTATTTTGTTGCTCGTAACAGTTTTGAAGTTACGACTATGTGCGATACTTTTTGATAAAGAAGATTGCAACAAT
Source organism: Treponema sp. (assembly GCA_024695475.1). Classification (GTDB taxonomy): domain Bacteria; phylum Spirochaetota; class Spirochaetia; order Treponematales; family Treponemataceae; genus Treponema_D. Next base: position 98,764 of record JAILIC010000075.1, on the reverse strand, counting down.
GCCTGATGTAATACCGACCATGCAGTTACTGATGAGCATGGCTAGCCCAACTGCTGTGACGCCAAGTGTCGTAAAACGCATAAGAAGAAAGAGTGGAGGAATTCGGAATACAAATAAGCGTGCTGCATTCAGTATCATCGAAATGCGCGTTTTGCCAAAACCATAGAGTAAACCCATGACTGATGCGTTTATAGAAATTAATATGGTTGCGAGTCGCTCATAGGTATAGATTTTGTCTATCTCTGCAGCAAACGCAATATCGCCTTTTGCAAAGATGGCAACAATGTCTTTTTTAAAGATACCTGTTATGACAAAGAGGACAAGGGCAATGCCTAAGTTAATGAGCAGGGTACGATAAAATATGCCAAGTGCTCGTTTTATATTGTTGTTCCCTATGTTTTGGCTGATAAGTCCAGATTCTGCATCTTGAAATCCTGATGGTGGATTGGTACAGAGTCCTCCCAATCTATTGCTGACCCCGAGTGCTCCTACGACACTGCTGCCCATTGAGGCGCACATGGAATTGACTATGACTTTACCAAATGCAAATACAAACTTTTCCAAAAATATCGGTATACTCAATGATGATAGGGGGTACATGAATGTTTTTGAAAAAGAACAGAGCTTGATATTGAGTCTAAATGGATTACGTTTACTGGTGAGATTTATGATTGCAATAGCTGCTAATGTTGCATGTGCCGTTATCGTAGAACCTGGTAGCATGAGCATAGCGGTATCGATCGAAATAACTGCAGCGTTTTTTAATGCGATGATCAGAAAATTGAGCAGTGTTTTGATGCTCATTACCAAGATATTACACCACATGATTATTTTGGTGTTTCCTCGTGATTTTTCTATGGCGAGATACATCGTATTGATAAATTGGAAAATAAGCCCAATAATTGTTAATATAAAATAGATTGTTCCCTTTTTTAGTAAATCTTTTGGCATGTGGAAAAGTTTAAGAAAAGGGGATGCAAAAGGAATGGTAATGGTCAGTAGGAGCATACCAATAGCAAGTGCCAAAAAGAACAGGGTACTAATTTGACTGCGTACCTTTTGCATGTTGCCGGCACCGTATGTTCTACTGATAATGATTGACCCACCAACCGAAAGCCCTGATCCGATTGCAAAAAGCATGGTCTCTATCTGACTAATAAATGATACCGTACTTACAACGTTTGCACTCATTCTGGCTGCAATTATGGTATCAATAAGTTGAAATATCTGGCTGAGGCTGCTGTAAAAGACGAGTGGTAATGCAAGTGTACATATCGTTTTTACTTGCGGTCCATAGAGAATCATCTCACGTCGATGTGCTTCTTTAGGACTGAGGACTATTGTTTCGTCTTTATTTGATGGTGTGTTCATGCCTGGTATTGATGGTTTTGCCTAAAATCCTCTCTAAAAGACCAACATTTTTGAAGTGCCGATAGTTATTTGATCTCCTTTGTTAAGCTTGATGTATTTATCAGCAGGAACTTTTTTATTATTAACCAAAGTTCCGTTGGTGCTACCCATATCCTTTATATAGTACGAATCTTGTATACGTTGGATGACTGCATGATGTCTACTTGCCAATTTGTTGTCAACGATGATGTTGCAGTCTGATGCTCGACCAATTGTAAGCTGCTCGACAAGTGTAATTGTTTTTTGATTAAACTGTAATATTGAGATATCTCGTTTGCCTGAGATTTGTTCGAGATGTTTACCGATATTGCTGCTGGTAATTATCGTGGTGTCGCTCATGCGCGTAGTATACAGACTTGTGATATAAATGTCGATATCTATAAACTTAAAGAATTATTTTTAGATATCCAAAAAAATATTTAGTTTTTTTGTTGCAGTTTTTATTTCCTGTGCTATAATTGTGGTAGATTGTATAAAGGAGAGCTTATGATAGTTATTGGCAATGGAAGAGTAGTAACAAGAGATCCTGATAATCCATTTATTGAAAATGGGGCAATTGCTGTTGATGGCCGTTTCATTAAACGTGTTGGCACGCTTGCTGATGTACAAAAAGAATTTCCTGCTGCCCAGTTTGTGGATGCACATGGTGGGGTAATTATGCCAGGACTTATCAATATGCATAACCATATTTATTCGGCATTTGCTCGTGGTATGGCTATTTCAGGATACAATCCTCATGGCTTTATGGATATTTTGGAAGGGTTGTGGTGGAGACTGGATCGTACCATGAATCTTCAGGATACCTACTGGTCTGGTATGGCAACATATCTTGATTGTATTAAAAATGGTGTTACTACTATTTTTGATCATCATGCATCATTTGGTGCTATCGAAGGTAGTTTGTCAGAATTAAGCCGAGGAGTTTCACAGGCTGGTATCCGTGCTTGTTTATGTTATGAAGTAAGTGATAGAGATGGTACTGAAAAATCTCATTTGTCTGTACAGGAAAACGAGAATTTTTTGAAGTACTGTAAAGATAATCCTGATCCAATGCAGGCAGGAGCTGTTGGTATGCATGCTTCTTTTACTATTGGAAATAATACTATGGAGCAGTGTGCTGCACTGGCAAAAAAATATGATACGGGCTGTCATATTCATGTTGCAGAAGGTTTAAGTGATGTAACTGATTGTTTGTCAAAATATGGCAAACGTATTGTTGAGCGTCTCTATGACATGAATATTTTAGGTTCAAAGACATTAGCTGTTCATTGTGTCCATGTTAATCATCAGGAAATGAAAATCTTAAAAGAGACTGATACTATGGTTGTCCATAATCCCGAAAGTAATATGGGTAATGCAGTTGGTTGTGGTGATGTTCCAGGTTTGTTTGAGGAAGGACTTTTGCTTGGATTGGGAACTGACGGATATACCAATGATATGTTTGAAAGTTATAAAGTTGCTGCCATTATACATAAACATCATACCGCAAATCCTAATGCCGGCTGGGTTGAAATTCCTACCATGCTTTTTAAGAATAATGCATTGATGGCAAATCGCTACTTTAAAGAACCTTTGGGTGTATTAAAAGAAGGATATGCGGCAGATATTGTTGTTACTGATTATAATCCGCTGACACCAATGACGGCTGATAATATTGGTGGCCATGTCCAGTTTGGCATGAGTGGACGAAGTGTCGTGACAACGATGTGTGCTGGTAAGATTTTGATGCAGGATAGAAAATGTACAGAATTGGACGAGGAAGAAATTCTTGCAAAGTCTCGTGAGCAGGCAGCAGATTTGTGGAAACGTATTAACGACTGATACATACAAAAAGCGGGAGTGTATATATGAGTGATAGAATGTTACCTATTCCATTTGCTGATTTGTTACATCACATTTTGGAAGAGTATAAAAAAGAAAAAAGTATTTTTGGTATAACAAAGTTCTATAAGGCTGATAAGAACAAGACGTATACTATTTTTGGCGAAAAGCTTGAAACACCTTTTGGACCAGCAGCTGGCCCTCATACCCAATTGGCACAGAACATCGTTAGTGCCTATTTGTGTGGTTCTCGTTTTTTTGAATTGAAAACGGTACAGAAAATTGATGGTGAGGATTTACCGGTTTCAAAACCATGTATTCTTTCTGGCGATGAAGGATACAATTGTGAGTGGAGTACAGAACTTACTGTCCCTCAGGCTTATGAAGAATATGTAAAAGGCTGGTTCTGCCTCAAAATTCTTTCAAAGGAATTAGGACTTGGCTCTGTAGATGGTTTTGTCTTTAACATGAGCGTAGGATATGACCTCGCTGGTATAAAGCTGCCAAAAATAAACAAATATATAGAAGGAATGTGTGATGCATCTTCAGAGGCAATTTTTGCAGAGTGTAAAAAGGTTTGTGCTGAAGCTGTCTCTCAGGGATGTTTTAAACAGGTAACGCAGGCTGATATTGATGCTATCACGCCTCGCATTAGTCACAGTATTACAATTTCAACTTTGCATGGTTGTCCTCCGTCAGAGATTGAGAGTATGGCTATGTATCTGCTGACAGAAAAAAAACTGCATACATTTATAAAGTGTAATCCAACCTTGTTGGGATATGAGTATGCACGTAAGACCTTGGATGGACTTGGTTTTGATTATATAGCTTTTGATGATCATCATTTTGTTACTGATTTACAGTACAGCGATGCTGTTCCAATGTTGCAGCGCTTACAGAAAACTGCCAATGATTTGCAGTTGCAGTTTGGAGTTAAGATCACCAATACATTCCCAGTTGATGTGACTGCTAATGAATTACCATCAGAAGAAATGTATATGAGTGGTCGCAGTTTGGCACCGCTGTCTTTGTCTGTCGCTCGTAAATTAAGTGGTGATTTTAAAGGAACGTTGCGTATCAGCTATTCAGGTGGTGCTGATGTTTCAAACATTACTTCTATTATTGATACTGGTATTTGGCCTGTTACTATGGCTACTACAATGCTCAAACCGGGTGGATACGAGCGGATGACTCAGATAGCACAAAAATGTGCTGCTATGGATTATAAACCTTTTACCGGTATCAGTGTTGATGGACTAAATGATCTTACTGAAAAAATATGTAGTGGTGCTATTGGAAATCGTAAGGCATTGAAGCCAGCTGCTCCATATAAGTCACATGAAAAATTGCCACTTACTGATTGTTTTATGGCACCATGTAAGGATACATGCCCGATCCATCAGGATATTCCTGCATATCTGCGCTTAAATGCTGCAGGTGACTATGTACAGGCTTTACGTGTTATCACGGATAAAAATCCGCTGCCATTTATTACTGGTACTATTTGTGCACATACTTGTATGGGACGATGTACTCGTAATTTTTATGATAGCAGTGTTGCTATCCGTAAGGAAAAACTTGTTGCTGCTGAAAAAGCCTATGATACTATCATAAAGGAATTACGTCCTGGAGCACAAACAACACAGAAAAAAGTTGCTGTTATTGGTGGTGGTCCAGCTGGTATTAGTGCTGCTTATTTGTTGGGCAGAGAGGGAATTCCGGTCACCGTATTTGAAAAACGTGATACTTGTGGTGGTATTGTCCGTCATGTTATTCCTGCATTCCGTATTAGTGATGAAGCAATAGAAAAAGATATTTCTTTGGCAAAAGCTGTCGGTGCTACATTTGTGACAGGTACCGAGATTACGAGTGTTAAGGATTTGTTTGCAAAAGGTTTTACCGATGTCATTGTTGCAGTGGGTGCTTGGAAGCCTGCTCATCTGACTGTTGCTGGTGCTACTGTTGTTGATGCTTTGGAATTCCTTGAGGATTGTAAAAAACATCCTGAATCTGTTGCCAAAAAATACGGCGAAAATATAGTTGTTATCGGTGGCGGAAATACTGCTATGGATACGGCTCGTGCTGCTAAGCGAATTTCTTCTATTAAAGAAGTGCATTTGGTGTATCGCCGTACTAAGCGGTATATGCCTGCTGATGAAGAAGAACTGCAGCTTGCTCTTGAAGATGGTGTAGATTTTAAGGAGCTGAGAGCCCCTGTGTCTTATGCACAAGGTGCTCTTGTATGTGATGTTATGCGGCTTGGGGAGCCTGATGCATCTGGCAGACGTAGCCCTGAAAAGACAGGACAAACGGAATCTGTACCATGTACCTGCATTGTTGCTGCTACTGGTGAAAATCTTGATGATACATTCTTTGCTGCAAATAACATAACAGTGGATGAGAGAGGAAAGCCTGTTGTAGATGCGATGATGCAGACCAAAGTGCCTCATGTGTTTGTAGTTGGTGATGCTGCTAGTGGACCTGCAACGGTAGTAAAGGGTATCGCCGGGGCTACTGCTGCTGCCCAGGCTATTACAGCGTTGCATATAGATCACTTTGAGGCGCTTGATACAAATGATTGTGTCGGTGTTCCTTTGGCAAAGCATGGCCTTGTTGGAGTGCGTAAGTCTGAAGGTGAGCGCTGTCTTGAGTGTCGTACCATTTGTGAAAACTGTGTTGATGTCTGTCCAAATAGAGCAAATGTTGCCATAAAAGTGGGTAAAAAGATACAGATTTTACACGTAGATGGTATGTGTAATGAATGTGGTAACTGTGCACAGTTCTGTCCATATAGTGGAAGACCATACAAGGATAAGTTTACCCTGTTTAATTCCTATGCTGATATGGATGCAAGCGAAAATCCAGGATTTGCTTTGGATACACAGGATAAGAGTGATATGCCAGCTGTTCGTATCCGCTTTAACGGAAAAGTGTATGAGCATGTAAACTTGCATGCCGCTGTAGCTGATATTCCAGATGATATTGTTGCTTTAATGAAAACAGTTATCAGTGACTATCGTTATTTATGTTATTAATAGCAGGAGCGTAGTAATATGAAAAAGATTAAATGGGTTATGAATAATCTGCCTAAGACGGCAGATAAAAACTTGCCAATTATGTCTTTGGAAAATGTTGCAAAGGCACGGGCTTTTCATAAGAGTTTTCCTCAATACAAAGAAACTCCACTTGTTCGTTTGTCGGGTATGGCAAAGGAGTTAGGAATTGCGGACTTTTTTGTAAAAGATGAAAGCTATCGTTTTGATTTAAATGCCTTTAAGGTTTTGGGCGGTAGTTTTGCAATGGCAAACTTTATCGCTGAAAAACTGGGACGTGATGTCAGTGAAATGACGTATCAATATCTGACTAGTCCTAAGTTAAAACAGGAATTTGGACAGGCAACATTTTTTACGGCAACCGATGGTAATCACGGACGTGGTGTTGCTTGGGCTGCAAACCGCTTGGGACAAAAAGCTGTTGTCTTGATGCCTAAGGGATCAACAAAACCTCGTTTTGATAATATTGCAAAAGAGGGCGCTCAAGTTACGATTGAGGAAGTTAACTACGACGAATGTGTACGTATGGCAAATGCACTTGCTCAAAAAACTCCTAATGGTGTTATGGTTCAGGATACTGCATGGGATGGATATGAAAAAATTCCTTCTTGGATTATGCAGGGATACGGAACTATGGCAAGCGAAGCTGCGGAACAGTTAAAGGCGTATGGTGTAAAACGTCCTACACATATTTTTGTTCAGGCGGGTGTTGGTTCTTTGGCAAGCGCTGTGCAAGGCTACTTTGCTAATCTCTTTAATGGTACCGGTCCTGATGATAGCTGTCCTATTACTGTAATTATGGAAGCGCAGATTGCTGATTGTTTGTACCGCAGTGCATCAACTGCAGATGGCCATATTGAGTTTGCAACAGGTGATTTACAGACTATGATGGCCGGTCTTGCTTGTGGTGAACCAAATACCATTGGTTGGGATATTTTACGTAATCATAGTAGTGCCTTCCTGTCATGTCCTGATTGGGTATCTGCCCTTGGTATGCGTCGTCTGGCAGCTCCTGTTAAAGGAGACACTCCAGTTGTCAGCGGTGAAAGTGGTGCTGTAGGTATGGGTGTAGTGACTACATTGATGACAAATCCTGATTACAAGGAACTAAAGGAACAGCTAAAACTTGATGAGAATAGCCGTGTTTTGATGTTCTCAACTGAAGGTGATACTGATCCTGAAAACTGGCGTAACGTTATTTGGAATGGTAAGCAAGTAGATTAAATTACGAGCGAACATATATAAGAGATAGAAAATATAAAGGAGAAAAGTATGGATTTTGATGCAATTAAAAAGGCTGCAGAAGCGTACAAGGCTGATATGACTCGTTTTTTACGTGAGATTGTTTCATATCAAGGTGAAAGTGCCGGCGAAAAAGATCACGTGGCTGTAATAAAGAAAGAAATGGAAAAACTTGGCTTTAATAAAGTTGAAGTTGATCCAATGGGCAACGTGCTTGGCTATATGGGTACTGGCAAAACATTGATTGCATTTGATGGTCACATTGATACTGTTGGTATTGGTAATCGCGACAACTGGAAATTTGATCCTTATAAAGGATATGAGACCGATGATGAGATCGGTGGCCGCGGTACAAGTGATCAGCTTGGTGGTATCGTATCAGCAGTATATGGTGCAAAGATCATGAAAGATCTTGGTATGTTGAGTGATAAATATACCGTATTGGTTACTGGAACCGTCCAGGAAGAAGATTGTGATGGATTGTGCTGGCAGTACATCATTAATGAAGATAAGGTACGCCCAGAGTTTGTTGTATCAACAGAGCCTACTGATGGCGGTATTTATCGCGGACAGCGTGGTCGTATGGAAATTAGAGTTGATGTACAAGGTGTTTCTTGTCATGGTTCTGCTCCAGAGCGTGGTGACAATGCAATTTATAAGATGGCAGATATCTTGCAGAACATACGTGAACTGAATGCTAACAGTGCTGATGAGTCTACTAATATCCGTGGTCTGGTAAAAATGCTTGATCCAAAATATAACAAAGAGTGGAAGGAAGCTCGCTTCTTGGGACGTGGTACTGTTACCACTTCTGAGATTTTCTTTACCTCTCCAAGCCGCTGTGCTGTTGCTGATTCCTGCTCTATTTCTCTTGACCGCCGTATGACTGCTGGTGAGACATGGCAGAGCTGTATTAAGGAAATTGAGGATCTTCCTGCTGTTAAGAAATATGGTGCAAAAGTAACGATGTATCAGTATGAGCGTCCAAGCTATACTGGATTAAAGTATCCAATCGAATGTTACTTCCCGACTTGGGTTATTCCAGAAGATCACAAAGTAACAAAGGCCCTTAAAGCTGCATACACAAATCTCTATGGAGAAGAACGTTTGGGTAACAGCGAAACTGAGGCTGCTCGCAAAGCTCGTCCTCTGGTAGATAAGTGGACATTCAGTACAAACGGTGTATCTATTATGGGACGTAACGGAATTCCTTGTATCGGTTTTGGACCAGGAGCTGAGGCTCAGGCTCATGCACCTAATGAAAAAACATGGAAGATAGATTTAGTTCATTGTGCTGCAGTGTATGCTGCATTGCCAACAATATATACAAACGAATAGGATAGGAGAGAAAAATGGATAAGACATTACAAGGCTATATCGACACACTGAAAAAATTAAATTTCAAGAATATGTATAAGAATGATTTTTTCCTTACATGGGAAAAAACAGCAGATGAATTGAAGGCTGTATTTACTTTAGCTGATGCATTGCGCTATATGCGTGAAAAGAATATCAGTGTACGTATTTTTGAATCAGGCTTGGGTATCAGTGTTTTCCGTGACAACTCAACACGTACTCGTTTTTCTTTTGCATCTGCTTGTAACTTGCTTGGTTTAGCTGTTCAGGATCTTGATGAAAAGAAGAGCCAGATTGCACATGGCGAGACTGTCCGTGAAACTGCAAACATGGTGTCATTTATGGCAGATGTTATTGGTATTCGCGATGATATGTATATCGGTAAGGGTAATGCGTATATGCACAGTGTCAGCGATGCCGTACAGGAAGGTTATCGTGATGGTGTTTTGGAACAGCGTCCTACATTGGTAAACTTGCAGTGCGATATTGATCACCCAACACAGGTTATGGCTGATGTTGCACATCTGATTCATGAGTTTGGTGGTATTGAAAACCTGAAAGGCAAAAAAGTTGCTATGTCATGGGCATACAGCCCAAGCTATGGTAAGCCTCTGTCAGTACCTCAGGGGGTTATTGGCTTGATGACACGCTTTGGTATGGATGTTGTTCTTGCTCACCCAGAAGGCTATGACGTAATGCCTGAAGTTGAAGAAGTCGCTCGTAAAAATGCAGCTGCAAGCGGTGGTTCTTTCAAGAAGACTGACAGCATGGCTGAAGCATTCAAAGATGCAGATATAGTATATCCAAAGAGCTGGGCACCATTTGCAGCTATGGAAAAACGTACAAAACTGTATGGAGACGGTGATTTTGACGGTATCGACAAGCTGGAAAAAGAATTGCTTGCACAGAATGCACAGCATAAAGACTGGTGTTGTACAGAGGAATTAATGAAGACAACAAAGAATGGTAAAGCCATTTATTTGCACTGTCTACCTGCAGATATTAACGATGTATCATGTAAAGAAGGTGAAGTTGCAGCTTCTGTATTTGATCGCTATCGTGATTCTTTGTACAAAGAAGCCAGCTACAAACCATATGTTATTGCTGCTATGATTTTCCTTGCAAAGATTCAAGATCCTTGTAAGACACTTGCAGAATTAGAAAAACGCGGTATTGCTCGTGCATTTGCATAATGTACAGGTAATAATTTCCAGGTAAAGTTTGTCTTTGGTTGGAAAAAACGACTGAGTCAAGGTCTTGAGCAAAGCGTGCCTTGGCGAGACGTATTCTTGTATTCGGGGGTACATAAAAGTACCCCCGTTTCCAGGGAGGCACTATATGGGTAAAAGAATTGTTATAGCATTGGGCGGTAATGCACTTGGTAATAACCTTGTAGAGCAGATGGCCGCTTCTAAAAATACGGCACGTGCTATTGCCGATTTAATTATCGCTGGTAATGAGGTTATTATTAGCCACGGTAATGGACCACAGGTTGGTATGATTCAAAATGCAATGACTGAGTTAGTAAAATCTGATAGCAAGTATCCGATTATACCATTGTCTGTCTGTGTTGCTATGAGTCAGAGTTATATTGGCTATGATTTGCAGAATGCATTACGAGAGGAATTGATTAATCGTAATTATCCAAAAGATGTTGCTTCTATTATAACGCAAACTATTGTAGATCCCAATGATCCTGCGTTTAAAAAGCCTTCAAAACCTATTGGTCGTTTTATGACAAAGGAAGAGGCCGATGCGCTGGTTGCTGCAAAAGGATATACCATGGTTGAAGATGCTGGTCGGGGATGGCGTCGTGTTGTGGCTAGTCCTGAACCAAAAGGTATTGTAGAGATAGGAATTATTCGTGCACTGGTCGATGCAGGCAAGGTTGTTATTTGTGGTGGCGGTGGTGGTATACCCGTTTTTCCTGAAGAACATAACCATTTGCATGGTGCTAGTGCCGTTATTGATAAAGATTTAGGTAGTGAGCTTATTGCTGAAAAACTCGATGCTGATTGTCTTATTATTTTAACTGCCGTCGAAAAAGTAGCAGTCAATTTTAACAAGCCAAATCAAAAGTGGCTTGATAGTATGACTGTAGCTGAGGCACAGCGTTACTGTGACGAAGGCCATTTTGCACCTGGCAGCATGTTGCCAAAAGTAAAGGCAGGCATGAAGTTTGCTTCGTCAAAAAAAGGTCGTACGGCTCTTATTACTTTGCTTGAAAAAGCAAAGGAGGGTATAGAAGGAAAGACAGGAACAGTTATTTTGGGATAAAAGCCTAAAAAAAAAACTTGTGGGATTAAAAATCTTCTGCTATCATTTTTTTAGGGGGAACACATGACATCACCTGTAGTATTAGAAGTACTTGAGCAAGTTGCAGTGTGTCTAGCTAAACAGTTCGGTTCAAATTGTGAGGTTGCAATACATGAACTTGAACGCGAAAAAAATAGCAGTCACATAGTTTTTATCCAAAATGGCCATATTAGTCAAAGAAAAGAGGGTGCTGGTCCTAGTTCTATAGTTTTGAAGGCCTTATCTAAAGATCCTGCAAAACTGACAGATAAACTGGCATATCTTACAAAAACCCATGATGGGCATATATTAAAAAGCAGCACGGTATATATTCGAAATGAAGAAAAAGAAATAACTGCTATATTGGCTATAAATTATGATATTACTAATTTATTGGCTATGCAGGGAACGCTTAATTCTTTTATTGCCGTTGATGCTGCTGAAACTGCCGGATCTGATCCTGTTCAGATTCCTCTGAGTGTTAAGGAGCTGCTCGATACACTTATTCAACAGTCAATAAAGCTGATTGGAAAACCACCAGCTTTGATGACAAAAGATGAAAAAATAAAGGCAATTCAGTTTCTTGAGGAGTCTGGAGCATTCTTGGTTACTAAGAGTGGAGATAAGATCAGTAAGGAGTTTGGTATAAGTAAGTACACAATGTACAGCTATATTGATGCAGAAAAAAGTGAGTGAGTAAAAAAGGAGACGGTACAATGATTAGTTTTACAGTGAATGGAAAGCAAATCTCGGTTGAAAAAGATGGTAAGCTTTTGTTTTTTTTACGCGATACGTTGCATTTGACATCTGTAAAAAATGGTTGTGCCGAAGGCTCCTGTGGCGCTTGCATGGTCTTGGTCGATGGTAAACCCGTAAAATCATGTTGTCAAAAGCTTTCGTTACTGGAAGGAAAAAATGTTTTGACCGTTGAAGGGTTTACCGATTATGAAAAATCTGTCTATGCCTGGGCTTTTTCTACGGCTGGTGCAGTACAGTGTGGATTTTGTACACCTGGTATGGTTATTTCTGCAAAGGCTCTTATTGATTCCTGTACTGGGGAAGCTCCAACTAAAGAGCAAATAACAAATGCAATCAGAAATAATATTTGTCGCTGTACCGGATACAAGAAAATAGAAAAAGCTATACATCTTGCGTATGATGCTCTTTCCTCTAAAAAACAGGTACCTCAAGTGTCATTTTCTGTACCTGGATTTACCTCAGCAATACAGTCTGATAATTGTGCAATTGGTGAGAGTATTCCGCGTGTTGATGCAGCTGCAAAGACACTTGGTGCAGGTGAGTATAGTGATGATGTATATGTAGACGGCATGTTGTATGGTGGAGCAGTACGTTCTGCCTATCCACGTGCAAAATTACTGTCAGTCGATGCTTCCGAAGCATTACAATTGAAAGGTGTGGTTGGTGTATATACTTGGAATGATCTTCCTGGTGCAAAGATAACTGGACACCTGCGACAGGATTGGGATGTATTGATAGCTCCTGGTAGCGAGACACATTATGTGGGAGACTCAGTAGCATTGATTGCTGCCGTTGACCGGGAAACGCTGGAAGCTGCAAAAAAACTGGTTAAAGTAACGTATGAGGAGCTTGAGCCTATTTGTAGTCCGGAGCAGGCAATGCAAAAGGATGCTCCACTAATCCATCCTGAAGGCAATCTTTTATCTCGGGAACATTTGGTACGAGGCAATGCTGATGAAAAAATAGCACATGCAGCACATGTGGTTACAAAACATTATAGTCTGCCTTTTACAGAGCATGCCTTTTTGGAACCTGAAACAGCTGTTGCTGTTCCTACACTTACAGCAGATGATACCGTTGATGCACTCACTATTTATTCAGGAGATCAGGGAATTTATCAAACAAAAAAAGAGTGTACCAAAATTGCAGGACTCCCTGATGATAAGGTAAAAGTTATAGCGAAGTTTGTCGGTGGTGGTTTTGGAGGTAAGGAAGATATGAGCGTACAGCATCATGCTGCAGTTCTTGCTATGCTTACTAAACGACCGGTAAAAGTTTCGCTTACGAGACAAGAAAGTATAGTCGTCCATCCAAAACGTCATGCAATGGAAATTGATATGACTACGGCTTGTGATAAAGATGGTAAATTGCTGGCTATGAAAGCCAAAATTATATCAGACACAGGTGCCTATGCATCTTTGGGAGGTCCTGTATTGCAACGAGCCTGTACTCATGCTGCAGGTCCTTATAACTATCAGGATATCGATATTATCGGTGAAGCTTGGTATACCAATAATCCTCCGGGAGGTGCATTCCGTGGTTTTGGTGTTACCCAGAGTTGCTTTGCTATTGAACAAAATCTTAATCTTTTGGCAAAAGAGTGTGGACTCTCTCCATGGCGGTTTAGATATATAAATGCTATCCGTCCTGGACAGGTATTGCCAAATGGTCAGATAGCGGATGACTCTACCGCATTGGTTGAGACATTGGATGCGGTAAAATCGTATTGTGATGCTCATCCTCTGGCAGGTATAGCTTGTGCTATGAAAAATGCAGGTCTAGGTGTTGGTGTACCTGATACTGGCCGTTGTCGACTAATTGTACGAGATGGGGCAGTACATATTCATACGAGTGCTGCTTGTATCGGACAAGGTATGGGTACGGTAACAGTTCAGATGGTTTGCCAAACATTAGGACTATCAGGACGTTTTGTTGTCTATGAAGAGCCTGATACGTCTATTGCTCCTGATTCTGGAAATACAACTGCTTCTCGCCAGACATTGTTTACTGGTGAGGCTACCCATAAAGCTGCGCTTCAATTGCTGGAGGATATGAAAAAACACGGCTTTACAGTAGACAGCGATGGAGAAGCAATACAGAAAATTCTAGGTACATTGGATAAAAAAGAGTATTATGCAGAGTATTTGGGCGTTACTGATAAAATGGGCTCTGATAAACCAAATCCTGTAAGTCACATTGCATACAGTTATGCAACACATGTTGTTGATCTCGATGAACAAGGAAAACTGTCTTGCGTACTTGCTGCACATGACTCTGGTGTCATTGTAAATCCAGTTAGTATTGAAGGCCAGATAGAAGGAGGAGTTACGATGAGTCTTGGGTATGCGCTTACTGAGTCATATCCACTTGATCATGGTGTACCTAAAGCTCGATTTGCAACATTAGGCTTATTCCGTTCAACTCAGGTACCTGAAATTAAACCTTTATTATGTGGAAAAGGTAAAAATGGATCAGCTTTAACTGCTGCAGATACAACTGCATTAGCATATGGTGCAAAAGGTGTTGGTGAAATAGCTTCTATTCCAACTGCACCGGCTGTTGCTGCTGCATATTATCAACGTGATGGGGTATTTAGGACTTCATTACCTCTGGAGCAAACCCCTTATAGCAAAAAGCGATAGTGTAATAACAGGAAGTAAAACATGGAAAGATACGTCATAAAAGGTGACGTGGTATATACAAAAAGTTGTGATTCATTTGTACAAGAGCCTGACTCATATGTATTGTGTGAGAATGGGCAATGTAAGGGAGTTTGTCACCACTTACCTGATGCTTGGAAAACGGCTCAATTATATGACTATTCTGGATTGCTTGTTATACCAGGATTTGTAGATTTACATGCTCATGCTCCTCAATATGGATATAGAGGAATGGGTATGGATTTGCAGCTCTTAGAATGGCTCAATACGTATACCTTTCCGGAAGAATCAAAATATGCAGATAGTGCTTATGCAGCCAAAATGTATGGTTCATTTACCGCAGAATTGCTGAGAGGACCTACAACTCGGGCCGTCTTGTTTGGCACGATTCATACCGATGCGGACTTACTGCTTGCTGACTTATTGGAAAAGACAGGTCTTCAGATATTGCTGGGTAAAGTAAATATGGATCGCAATTCTCCAGAATATTTGTGTGAGACAACCGAGCAGTCCATAACGGAAACCTTGCGCTATATTGAAGGAATGCACTGTTTCCAAAATGTTAAAGCGATTATTACCCCTCGTTTTGTGCCTTCTTGTACAGCTGATTTATTAAAAGAACTTGGCAGTATTGCCAAAAACTATAATTTACCTGTGCAATCGCATCTTGATGAGAATGTATCAGAAATTGCATGGGTAAAAGAATTACATCCCGAGTGTTCTTCATATACCGATGTGTATCACAGATATAATCTCTTGAACGAAAAAACAGTCATGGCTCATTGCGTACATCCAGATAAAACCGAGCAAGAACAGCTACGTCAATCTGGTACCTTTATAGCACATTGTCCGCAATCAAACGTAAATTTATGTAGTGGTGTAGCTCCTGTCGTTCATTATCTTGAAACACATCAGCATGTTGGACTTGGAAGCGACGTTGCTGGTGGCTCATCGCTCAATATGTTCCGAGCAGCCTCTGATGCGATACAGGCATCAAAACTTCGGTATTATTTTACAAAGGAAGATCGTCCGCTTAAAGTAAGTGAGGCTTTTTATTTGGCTACAAAAGGCGGTGGCGTTTATTTTGGTAAGGTTGGCAGTTTTGAAGACGGTTATGCATTGGATGCACTCATAATCGATGATACCGGATTTAGTCCATTGCCGAATGTATCTTTAGAGCGTCGTGCGGAACGTGTTTTGTATGTGTCAGAGTATTCGAGTATACGTGCTAAATTTGTAAATGGCAGGAGGGTGTATGAAAAATCTTGAAAGGCTTGTATCTGTTGCTTCTGGCAGAGTGCCTGCCGAGACTGTGTATCATGGTGCAACCATTTTGAATGTTTTTACATCGGAATGGGAACAAAAAGATATCTATGTATATGACCATTATATTGCTGCCGTTGCAGAGCCTGGTGCATATACAGCGCAAAAACAAGTAGATGTGACCGGTAAATGGATCGTACCAGGTTTTATTGATGCGCATGTTCATATAGAGTCATCTATGGTTTTGCCGGGAGAATTTGCCCGTACTATTGTTAAGCACGGTACAACCACCGTTATTGCAGATTCCCACGAAATTGCCAATGTGTTAGGACCTGATGCTGTTCGATTTATGGTACGCCAGTCAGAAGGTGTCCCTGCTGATATTTATTTTATGATACCTTCCTGTGTCCCTGCTACTGACTTTGAGCATACCGGTGGTGTTATTTCTGTTGCAGATATTACCTCTTTGTTACAGATGCCACGTGTTTTAGGGCTGGGTGAGATGATGAACTATCCTGGCGTTATTGGCGGGGATAGAGGCACACTTGATAAGTTGTCTGCTGTTTTTAGTGTACTTGGAGACGATGCTGTTATTGATGGACATGCTCCACTTGTATTAGGCAATGCGTTACAGGGGTATCGCAGTGTAGGTATCCGTACTGATCATGAGTGCCACACGTTTGAGGAAGCAAAAGAAAAAGTAAAAAATGGCATGTATATTTTAGTACGCCAAGGGTCAAGTGCGAGAGATTTAAATACCATTATACCTGGTCTTGCTCGCAGTAACCTGCCGATGAATCGCTTTTGCTTTTGTACAGATGACAAAAATATTGCAGATATCATTTCTGAAGGACATATTGATTCTAATATTCGTAATGCAATTAAACTGGGACTTCCCTCTCATATTGCATACGCGATGGCAAGCCTGCACACTGCAGAGTGTTATCATCTGCCTGATACTGGTGCATTATGTGCTGGATATAAGGCTGACTTTGTTATCTTGGATGATAAAGAAGAAGTAAAGATACAGCAAATCATAAAAGCTGGTCGCCCAGCAAAAGTAGATACACCATTGGCTGTAGATTTGCCAAATGATTGTGGAGCAACAGAAGCAGAGGAATTATTATATCGAGCTGCACATTCCATGCATCTTGAAGCAGATCAGATTACACCTGAGTTATTTGCAGATTCCTTTGATCAAAAGGCAACAAAGTATGCTATAGCATTACAGCCTGGCTCATTAAATACAAAAAAAGCTGAGGTTACCGAACCTGATATAGAAAGTGCTATTAAAGCTGGTACCTATTGTCGCCTGACTGTGCTTGAGCGTCATCAAAAAACGGGTTGCCATGCTACAGCACTCTTAAAAGGGTACGGATTGCAGAAGGGTGCTATTGCTTCAAGTATTGGGCATGACTCGCATAATGTAATTTGTGCCGGTATTGCACCTTCAGATATGAGTGCTGCAGTCAAACGGCTTTGTACAATTGGTGGCGGCATCGTCATAGTTGCTGATGCTAAGATCCTTGCAGAGTTACCTTTACCGGTAGCTGGCCTTATGAGTAACCGAGTGGCAGAAGATGTAAAAGCTGCCCATGATGCACTGTTGCCTGCAGCTCGCAGTCTTGGCATTCCAGAACAGGTGGAACCATTTGTAACACTATCGTTTTTGGCACTGCCTGTTATTCCGGAACTTCGATTAACAGATCAGGGCTTATTTGATGTTGGAAATTGGAAATTTGTAAAGTAATACTGTTAGAGGAAGGCATGTATTACTTTTAGATAACTTCTATACTTAAGGAGAACGTTGATGGGTGTAGTTGGAAAAGAGGAGAAAAGGGTTGATGCCTATGATAAGGTAACTGGTCGCGCAAAATACACCGGTGATATTTTTCATGGCAAGATGCTGTGTGCTAAAGTGCTGCATAGTACGATAGCAAATGGAGTTGTTAAAAAAATTGATATTTCAGAAGCTGAGCAGATACCTGGTGTTGTCAAAATTGTTACCTGTTTTGATGTTCCTGATATTTGTTTTTCGACTGCTGGTCATCCATGGTCGACAGAAGCTGCCCATCAAGATATTGCTAATCGTAAACTGTTAAATAAGCGTGTGCGCTATTATGGTGACGATGTTGCTGCTGTTGTTGCTGAAGATAATGTTGCTGCTGAGCGGGCATTGCGTAAAATAAAAGTTGAGTACGAAGAGTATCCAGTTTTTGTTACCACTGATCAGGCAATGGCTGATGGTGCGACACAGTTGCACGAAGCTGCTCCCGGTAATGTCTTAAAACAGCATTCTTATACTGTGGGTCCAGAATCTGTTGAACAGGCAGAAAAAGAGGTCTCTCAAGATAAAGATATAGTCTATTTTGAAGATACCTATACATTGCAAGGAGTACAGCACTCTCATATAGAACCAGCTGTCAGTTATGCCTACAAAGACGGCAATCGATTTGTTGTTGTTTCATCAACACAAATACCTTTTATTGTCCGTCGTGTTGTTGCTCAAGCAATGGATATTGATTGGAGTCTTGTAAAGATTGTAAAGCCATATATTGGTGGTGGTTTTGGTAATAAACAGGATGTTTTGTATGAGCCTTTAAATGCATTTTTGTGTGAGTGTGTTGGCGGACGCTGTGTAAAGCTTGAGTTGACACGTGAAGAAGTATTCTTTAGTACTCGCTGTCGTCATCCTGAAAGTTATCATTTTAAGACATGGGTGCGCAAAGATGGTCGCCTTGTGTTGCGTAAACTCGAGCTGGTAGCTAATCAGGGAGCATATGCATCCCATGGTCATGCTATTGCTGCTAATGGTGGTAATGAGTTTAAACAGCTGTATCAGAGCGAAAAATGTGATACTGCAGTCATAAAGACTGTATATACCAACTGTGCTCCTGGTGGTGCAATGCGTGGATATGGTATTCCGCAAGCTGTAAGTGCACTTGAGTCTCATGCTGATGATATTTGCCATAAACTAAATCTTGATCCATTAGAGTTCCGTAAAAAGAACTGCATGCGTAAAGGCTATGTTGATCCAGGTACTGGCATCAGAGCATATTCCGATGGGTTATACGATTGTATGGAAAAAGGACGTATCCTTTTTGACTGGGATAAAAAATGGAAAGAGTATAACAAGCCACAGACAGGAGATATCCGTCATGGTGTTGGTATGGCCATTTTTGCCTATAAGACGGGTGTATATCCTATTTCATTGGAAACAGCAGCGTGTAAGATGACATTGACCGAGGATGGTGGTGTATTACTTGCAATGGGTGCTACTGAAATTGGACAGGGGGCAGATACCGTATTTTCACAGATGGCAGCTGATGCTGTATCAGTTCCACTTGAAAAAGTACACATTATTTCTCAGCAGGATACCGATGTATCTCCTTTTGATACTGGTGCATACGCATCTCGCCAAACCTATGTCAGCGGTATGGCATTAAAAAAGACTGCAAAGGTGTTCCGTCAGAAAATTCTTGAGTATGCCTCTGATATGTTACAGCATGGCCATGCTGGTAATAAGGCAACTCGTGTTGATCTGTTTGCGGATAAGCTTGATTTGGTTGATGGAAATATCATCGAAAAAGTTTCTGGTAATGTTGTTTTAACCCTTGCTCAAGTTGGTATGGAAAGTACCTACAGCTTGAGAAATACAAATCATATTGTGGCAGAAGAAACAATTCACTGTACAGACAATTCATTTGCCTTTGGTGCTTGTTTTGCAGAAGTAACGGTTGATATCCCGTTATGCAAGATAAAGATTGATCGTATCATAAATGTCCATGACAGTGGCAAGCTTATCAATCCTAAGCTTGCAGCTGCGCAAGTACACGGTGGTATGAGTATGGGTATTGGATATGGCGTCTCAGAAGAAATGCAGTATGATCCAAAAACAGGACGTCTGCTTAATGATAACTTACTCGATTATAAGCTGCCTACTACACTTGATATGCCGGAACTCGAAACCGCTTTTGTAGAAAATGAGGATCCTACAGGACCATTTGGCAACAAAGCGTTGGGAGAACCTCCTGCAATTCCTTGTGCTCCTGCTATTCGCAATGCTGTTTTGCAGGCGACGGGAGTCGGTGTGAATGATATGCCGCTGTCTCCACAGAAGTTATATGATGAGTTTGTAAAGGCAGGCTTGATTGCTGCAGAAAGTGAGGAGGCCTAAAAATGTACGATATAGAAAAAATAACGGTGGTTACATCGATACAAGATGCTGTAAAAGCGTTATATGCAGATCCTGAAGCTGAAATAATTGCTGGTGGCAGTGATGTTTTGATAAAAACACGCGCTGGTAAGATGGCTGGTTGCCATTTGGTCAGTATCCGCGAAATAAAGGAATTAAAAGGTGTGACTATGGAAGCAGATGGTACTATCTGTATCCGTCCACTTACCACATTTACTGAAGTTACGGAAAATCCTATTGTGCGTGAACATATTCCTGTATTAGCATATGCTGTTGATCAGGTGGGTAGTCCTCAGATACGTAATATTGGTACAATCGGTGGTAATATTTCTAATGGTGTTACCAGTGCAGATAGTGCTTCGACATTGTGTGCTTTAAATGCAGAAATCGAAATTACAGGCCCTGCTGATGGTAATCCAGACAAACTTGCAGTGAGACGGGTACCGATACTGGAATACTATGTAAAAGCTGGCAAAGTATGCTTGGAAAAAGGTGAACTGTGTACTGCTATTCGTATCCATAAAGCTGATTATGAAGGTTATTTTGGATACTATTTTAAGTATGGAAAGCGCAATGCTATGGAAATTGCTACCTTGGGTTGTTCTGTAGTAGTAAAGCTTGATGGAAAAAAAATACAGGATATTCGTCTTGCCTATGGTGTCGCAGGTCCTGTTCCTATGAGATGTCATGGTGCAGAAAAAGCTCTGTGCGGTTTGACCATTGATGAAGACTTTTATAAAAAGCTTGATCAGGAAATTGTAAAGGAAATACATCCTCGTGACTCTTGGCGAGCTTCAAAAGGGTTCCGTCTACAATTGGCAAAGGTAATGCCGGTAAGAGCATTACGTGCAATTGTAGAAAACGCTACAAAAGGAATAAAAGGTGGTTCTAACGCTGTTGTAGGAGTGCTATAATGTTACAGATAATTCATTGTACTATTAATGGAAAAGAAGAAGAAATTGCTATAGATGTAAGAGAGTCCTTGTGTGATATGTTGCATAATCGCTTGCAGCTGACCAGCGTAAAAAAAGGCTGCGAGGTAGGTGAGTGCGGGGCATGTACTGTTCTGGTGGATGGTAAGGCAATAGATAGTTGTATTTATCTGGCACTATGGGCAGACGGCAAGCATATCCTCACCGTTGAGGGATTGCAAGGACCAAATGGAGAGCTTAATCCGATCCAGCAGGCTTTTATTGACGAAGCTGCCGTACAGTGTGGATTTTGTATTCCTGGTATTATTATGAGTGCCGTTGAGATAGCTGGTACTGGTAAAAAATATACCAGAGCAGAAATCCGTAAACTGATTTCTGGACACTTGTGTCGTTGTACTGGGTATCAGAATATCACTAATGCTGTTGAAAAGGCTGTTAATCTACTTGCTGAAAAATAGCATAGATGACAGTTAAAGTATACAAAATAAGGAGGATAGTATGGAAAAGTTGTTTAAGTTAAAAGAAAACGGAACAACAGTGCAGCGAGAAATTGTAGCCGGAATCACGACATTCTTGGCAATGACCTATATTCTTGCTGTTAATCCTGGTATGTTGTCTCAGGCTGGTATGCCTGCAGCCGGCGTATTTACCGCAACAGCACTCTCAGCTGGTATCGCTACACTTGTTATGGCATTTGCAGCAAATCTCCCTGTTGCATTGGCTCCAGGTATGGGGTTAAACGCATTCTTTACGTACAGTGTTGTTTTGGGTATGGGATGCAGTTGGCAGTTGGCATTAACGGCAGTCTTCTTTGAAGGTATTCTATTCATAATACTGTCATTGTGTAATGTCCGTGAGGCAATAGTTAATGCTATTCCTATCAACTTGAAAAAAGCTATTTCTGTTGGTATCGGCTTGTTCATTGCTTTGATCGGCTTTGCCAATGCAGGAATTGTTTCTTCTGATACAGGTACCATTATTGGTTTTGTTACCATCAAAGGTGGAGCTCCATTGCTCGCAGTTATTGGTCTGGCAGTAACGGCTATATTGTATTGTTTAAAAGTACCAGGTGCTATCTTGCTTGGTATCGTTATTACAACAGTAGTTGGTATTCCAATGGGAGTTACCATTGTACCAGAAGGTTTTAGTCCTTTTGCGACTCCAGCGGCTCCAATCTGGTTCCAGTTTGATTTTTCTCAAGTGCTGACATTTAAGTTCTTTACTATCTTCTTTACATTCTTGTTTGTTGACTTCTTTGATACGATTGGTACATTGGTCGGTGTAACTACACAGGCTGGGCTTGTCGGTAAAGATGGCAAGATTCCTCGTGTAAAGGCAGCTCTTACATCTGATGCTATCGGAACAGTAGCTGGTGCTATGTTGGGTACATCAACTGTTACCAGCTTTGTCGAAAGTACTTCTGGTGTTGCAGCTGGTGGACGCACTGGTTTGACATCTGTTGCAACCGGTGTTATGTTCCTTTTGTCACTGTTTATTGCACCATTATTCCTCTTGGTTCCATCAGCAGCAACAGCTCCTGCATTGATTATGGTAGGATTCTTTATGATGCGCTCTGTTGTTACCATTGACTTTGAAGACCCGACAGAAGGTATCCCAGCCTTTGTTGTAATTGCTACTATGGTTTTTGCATACTCAATTGCAGAAGGTATTGTTTGGGGTATCATTTCGTATGCATTACTCAAGATTGTTACCGGAAAAACAAAGAATGTTCCTATAGTAACATGGATTCTTGCAGTTATATTCCTTTTGAGATACATATTTAAATAACATATCTTAAAGTACGTATACGAGAGGATGGATCGTATCTGTTGCTAAAATGACTTTTGCAATGGATACGGTCTTTTTTTTAAGGAGAGCTTGTATTGTGAAAAAATGTATTGTTGTTCGCGGTGGAGGAGATCTTGCTACTGGTGTTGTACATGCTTTGTGTGAGTGTGGTTTTGCAACAATCGTATTAGAATGCGAGCGTCCATCTGCCATCAGGCGTAAAGTTGCGTTTTGCGATGCAGTTTATGATAAGCAGACGACGGTAGAGGGAGTAACTGCCTGTCTAGTTCCAGATGCCCAACATGCTGTTTCAATGATATCTGCAATGGAAGTTTCTCATACCGTATCAGTACCAGTTCTTGTTGACGGTGACTGTAGTTTTTTACAAACGGCCCCCAGTTTTGGAATAGAAGTTGTTGCCTTGGTTGATGCAATTATCGCAAAATGTAATTGTGGTACTACCAGTACTATGGCACCTATCGTTGTAGCTATGGGA
This sequence comes from Treponema sp., assembly GCA_024695475.1. Taxonomy (GTDB): domain Bacteria; phylum Spirochaetota; class Spirochaetia; order Treponematales; family Treponemataceae; genus Treponema_D. The sequence goes on along the minus strand of JAILIC010000075.1, from coordinate 75,494 downwards.
CCGGGGTTTACTGCTCCAAGAGATTGTCATGCCGTTGTTGAGACAATGCGCGGACATAATTTAGGACGTATTATTACACAGGGAGAGGCATCTCAAAATACCGGTATTCCTGGTATTATAGCCGGATTTGGTAAAGAGCGTGTTATTCATGCTCCTGCCACAGGCGTATTGCATATCGTACGTGATATTGGCTCTTTAGTATCACAAGGCGAGACGATTGCAACTATTGATTGTCCATCTGGCTCTGTACCGGTAACTGCCACATTAGATGGTGTTTTACGGGGCATTATTCATGATGGGTATGAAGTTACCGATGGATTAAAGATTGCAGATATAGATCCTCGTAAAGAAGAACAAAAAAATTGCTTTACTATTTCAGATAAATCACGGGCGTTAGGTAATAGTGTGTTACATGCATTGCTACTCCTTGCCCACCAAAAAGGAATTGCTCTTGTCTAGTGTGATTGCTTTTGTAGGTGCCGGAGGTAAAACAACAGCACTATATACGCTTGCAATGCACCATGCAAGTAACGGCAAGCGATGTATTATAACTACCACTACCCACATGCAGTATCCTGCTGCTGAGTTTGGTCCGTTGTATACAGATAGCTCGCAGGTTACTTTTACAAATAATAAACATATATGTGTGTGTGGATTGGACTGTGGTGAGCAGAACGTTACTAAGAGCGATGGAACACTGCTGTCCATCCATAAAATGACAGGCTTGCCCCAAGAACAATTTGTACAGCTGTATTCATTGTGTGATGTGCTTTTGGTAGAAGCTGATGGAGCTCGGATGTTACCGCTTAAAGTGCCCGCATCACATGAACCTGTTATTCCATCGGGAACGACGACGGTAGTCGTATGTGCCGGCTTGGATAGTATAGGTAAGCCTTTGTCGTCAGTGTGTTTTAGATCGGAATATGCTTTGTCACTGCTGCAGCAATATGCAGGATGGCATACAGAGGACGCAAATCGTTGTGTCGTACCTGAAACTGTCGCACAGTTGCTTTATTATGGATATATTGCTGTATTGCAAAAACAAAAAAATAGGGAACATACTCGTATTGTTGCATTATGTAATAAAGCTGATTCTTATATACTAAAGGAACAAGGACAGCAGTGTGTTGATGCATTACACCGATTGGTGGCAAAACATGCTGCTGGTTCCTTTGGTGGTAGTTATATAACATCATTACAAAAAGGAGAGAGTGTCTATGTCCAGTACTGATACGTATCGTTACGCTGCTGCACGTCTGGCAACGCAGGGTATTATTTGTCAAAAAGTTATGTATGATGGCGGTGTCTATGAGCGTAAGTTAAGCTGCTATCCCCACTTGGTTGTCTGTGGTGCAGGGCATGTTGCTTTGGCATTGAGTAAAGTTGCTGTAGGAATCGGATTTAAGGTAACTGTAATTGATCCTCGTGCAGAGTTTGCTAATCAAGAGCGTTTTGGTAAAGACGTCCACGTTATCTGTGATGATTTTGGACCGGCACTGGCTCAGTTTAAAAATGAGTATATATGGTATGCGGTCATGACTCGAGGTCATAAAGATGATGAGTTATGTGCAGAGGCTGCGCTTAAGGGTAAGTATATGTATTGCGGTATGATTGGCAGTAAGTCAAAAGTTGCTTATGCAAAGGATTTATTGGCAAAAGCTGGATGTACCCAAGAACAGCTTGACTCACTGCATGCTCCAATTGGATTATCGATTGGCGCACAGACTCCTGAAGAAATTGCAATCAGTATTTGTGCGCAGCTGGTACAGGAACGAGCTGCTCTTGGTTGTTCATACCTTGATAATCAGGTATATGAGGCTTTACTGCATGAACAAGGTGGTATGACCGTTGCTACTATTATAGAAAAAAAAGGTTCTGCCCCTCGTGGTGTAGGTAGTTGCCTTGCTGTTGTTGACGAAAAGTCAACTATATATGGTACTGTTGGTGGTGGCTCTGTAGAAGCTGCCGTTATAGAACAGGCAAAGGCAATGCATGAAGGTGATGCTCCCTTTATCAAAACCTATGATTTATCCAATTCCGCTGCTGCTACATTAGGCATGGTTTGTGGTGGAGCCGTAACTGTCTTATTTGAGAGAACATAATAGACATAATATCCATACCTTTTATTCCGGTTTGTTGTATATTTATGCATTTACCAAGAAGTGCCTTTCGTGTATACTCCTAATATGGCAAAAGTAACTACGACTGAACATGGAACAATAACAGATGATAATCATGCAGCACTGTGGCACGGACGTTTTAAAGAGGGCCCTGATGCTGCTGCTGTTGATTTTGAAACTTCTATATATGTAGATGAACGTATGGCCTTTGATGATATTGAAGGCAGTAAAGCTCATGCTACTATGCTGGGCAAGCAGGGCATTATTCCTCAGAGTGATGCAGATGCCATTGTTGCAGGATTGGATGACATAAAAAAGGATTTGGAGTCTGGTGCGCTTACAATTGATTACTCTGCGGAGGACATTCATTCTTTTATCGAGGCAACACTGACCGATCGTATCGGTGAAGCTGGCAAAAAAGTACATACAGGACGGAGCCGTAATGATCAGGTTGCCCTTGATGAGCGTTTGTATTTGCGTCATGCAGTAAGCGATATACAAAAAAAAATAAAGACGCTTATCTCTTGTCTTACTGATATTGCTGAGCAGCATACTAAAACGTACATGCCTGGCTTTACTCATATGCAGCATGCGCAACCGGTTACGTTGGCGCAGCATGTGTGTGCATGGGCATGGATGTTGGTTCGCGATTGTGATCGTTTTTCGGATGCGGTAAAACGACTTAATGTGTCGCCACTAGGTGCAGGTGCACTGGCAGGCAGTAGTCTTCCCTTGGATAGGGAGTATGTAGCACAGCAACTTCATTTTGATGGGGTAACGCAAAACTCCCTTGATAGTGTTAGTGACAGGGATTACTGTATAGAATTGGCCTCAGCCTTGGCAATTACACAGTCCCATCTGTCACGTTTTTGTGAAGAAGTAGTGCTCTGGGCAACCGTTGAGTTTGGTTTTATTGACTTGAGCGAAAAATGGTCTACAGGCAGTTCTATTATGCCACAAAAAAAGAATCCAGATTTTGCGGAACTTATTAGAGGTAGAACCGGTCGCGTATATGGTGATTTGATGGCTCTCCTTACCATGATGAAAGGTATTCCACTTGCATATGACAGGGATATGCAAGAAGATAAACAGAGCTTGTTTGATGCATACGATATTGTGTTTGCAAACATTACGGTATTTACCAGCATGATACAAACTGCTACTTGGAATACAAAGCGTATGGAGACTGGTTGTGAGGGTGGATATCTTAATGCAACCGATATTGCAGAATACTTGGTGCGAAAAGGGATGCCATTTAGAACTGCTCATGGTGTTTCTGCAAAAGCGGTTCGTAAAGCAATAGAACAGGATATTCCTCTTGAAAAGTTGACTATTGCAGAGTTTAAGGAGTGTTCGCCATTAATCGATGACGATATTTATGCAAGCATTACAACTCAGGCTTGTGTTGAAGCTCGGAGTGTTACAGGAGGTCCTGCTCCTGAAAAAGTTGTAGAACAAATTACTGCGTTGCGGCAGTTTTGTAAATAATATAGTATGTGAGGAGTTTATTATGAAAAAGACTGTATTAGGAATCTGTTTGGCTGTTATGGCTGGTGCTTTAGTTTTTGCTGGTGGAGCAAAAGATAAGGCGGCTAGTGGAGAAGATACTTCATTGCTTGATTTACAAAAACGTGGAGTATTTGTACTTGGTTTGGATGATTCTTTTCCTCCGCTAGGTTTTAGAGATGATGCAAATAAAATTGTTGGCTATGATATTGATTTAGCACAGGAAGTATCACGTCGTCTTGGTGTTACCTTTAAGGCTCAGCCAATAGAATGGGATGCTAAGGAGCAGGAGCTTGCAACTGGTAAAATCGACTGTATTTGGAACGGTTTTACTATTACCAAGGAGCGTCAGGCTGCTCTTGAATTTACAAAGGCATATTTAAACAATGCACAGGTTGTTGTTGTACGTAAAGGTGATGGCGTTACTGCTCTTGCAGATTTAAAGGGTAAAAAAGTAGCTGTTCAGGCTGGTTCTAGTGCACAGGAAGCTATTGACTCTAATCCAGCTTTTAAGGAGTCTTTGAAAGAATTAGTTATGTTCAAAGATAACTTGACTGCTCTTAATGATCTTGAAACCTATGGTGTTGATGGTGTTGTTATGGACAGTGTTGTTGCAAATTACAGCATTACTGTTACCGGAAAACCTTTTGCTGTCCTTTCTGAAGGTTTGGCAAACGAAGAATATGGTATTGCGTTCCGTAAGGGTGATGTACAATTACGCGATGCAGTTCAGAAGATTTTGGAAGATATGCAAAAGGACGGAACGGTAACAGCTATTTCAACAAAATGGTTTGGTGCCGATATTTCTGTTATTGGAAAATAAATGAGTAAAATGATTCTCATCATGCTCCAGGGAAGTGTTGTTTCCCTGGAGGTGTTTTTTTTGACATTACTATTCTCTTTACCATTGGCATTGCCTATTGCCATGGCTCGTATGTCAAAAAATGGGATATTGTCCCAGATAGCTAATGTGTTCATGTTGATCATTCGTGGTACGCCACTGATGTTGCAGCTGATTGTTGTTTATTTTGGTCCGGGTATTTTTGTTATCTGGCTCAATAAACGGTTTGGTCTTTCTATCAGGTTAAATTGGCCACGTTTTGTTGCTGCAATTGTTGCCCTTTCAGTTAATTATGCTGCCTATTTTGCAGAAATTTATCGTGGGGGCATAGAGTCGATTCCTCGGGGACAGTATGAAGCCTGTAAAGTGCTCGGTTATACAAAAGCTCAGACTTTTTTTCGCATTATTTTACCACAGGTAATCAAACGTATTGTGCCAGCTATGGGTAATGAAGTTATTACTTTGGTAAAAGATACCGCATTGATACAGGTTATTGGTGTTGGCGAGCTGCTCCATGTTGCACAGACGTCATCAAGTAGACTGTTTTCGACGACACCGTTGTTTATTGCGGGTGTTTTTTATTTTGTCATGAACTGGGCTGTTTCAGTTGGATTCCGCCTGTTAGAGAAAAAACTTTCTTACTATAGATAGGTGCATTCTATGAGTGATACAACAAATGCCCAGGTAATTAGGGTAGAACATGTAAAAAAAACATTTGCTGATGGTGTAGAAGTATTAAAAGATATTTCATTTTCAGTATATGAGGGTGAGGTATTGGGTATTATCGGACCATCGGGCTCTGGTAAGTCTACGTTGCTCCGTTGCATAACTCAGCTGTCTGATGTAACTGGTGGTACCATTGCAATTGATGGCATGGAGCTGGTTACTGACGGGGTATACGCTGATAAGGCAACTCAGGCAGCCATTGGATTAAAACTTGGCTTGGTATTCCAAAACTTTAATTTGTTTCCGCATCTGTCAGTATTACAAAATATCACTGATCCTCAGATCCAAGTTTTGCATAAAACAAAAAATGAGGCAGAGCAAGTAGCTTTTGCCTTGCTTAAAAAGATGGGATTGGAAAATAAAGCTGCTGCTTACCCCTGTGAGTTAAGTGGTGGACAGCAACAGCGTGTTTCTATTGCCCGAGCTTTGGCAATGAAACCAAAAGTATTGCTTTTTGATGAGCCAACAAGCGCACTTGATCCAGAATTGACTGGCGAAATCCTTGCGGTCATTAAAAGCCTTGCTGCCGAAAAAATGACGATGGTTGTTGTTACTCATGAGATGCAGTTTGCCCGTGACTTAAGTGACTATATCATTTTTATGGATGGTGGAGTCATCGTAGAGCAGGGTAAGCCTGAAGAAGTAATAGCAAATCCGCAGATGGAGCGTACAAAGGCCTTTTTGAGTAGATTTGTAAACAGATAAAAAAGAGAATCATTTTGTACTATAAGGGCTGTCCAATTGGTTGGACAGCCCTGTTGTTTTTAAGGCTTTATTGTTTGTGCAAGCCTTTAATTTTACAAATGCTTTGCGTCATTGTACCCATGGGACAATACACACACCATGAGCGAGGCTTAAATAACACCATGGTTATGATACCTAACAGTGTTGATGTAAGCATCATGGAATAAAAGCCGTAGGCAAACTGTACCGTCCATAATGGAAAAACTTCATGATGGTATGCCCACTTCCAAGGTACCTTGAATGTCCAAAACAGTTTTACCACTTGTCGTAAGTCACTGCTGCCAATAAATACGGTATAGGTATTGTAGAGCATAATAATAAACATGGTCATAAAAAAGGTAAGGAATCCATATCTAAACCATGGACTTTTAATAAATGCCGGTATGTCATGCTTATGAGACAGTTTTAGTTTATTACCCAGTACATTAAAGAGCTGGCCTCTACCGCAATATCGGTTGCAATAGGATTTGTTACCGCCAAATATGGCAATGCACAGTGGGATGATAAAGCAAAGCATTCCGAGCCAGCCAAACATGATGTTAAAAAATCCCAATACTAAATAGAGTGAGCTGGCAATCCAGAGATAATCGTACCATTTTTTTGTTTGTTTCATGCTGCCCCCTCTGAAGTAACCGTAATAATAGAAGCTGGACACTCCTTAGCACATCGTCCGCAACCTATGCAGAGTGTCTCATCAACTTGCGAATACATCCCGTTATGAATGTGTAACGCTTCACGTGGACAAACTGGTACACAAGCTCCACAGGCAACACATAAACTGGTATCGATGTGTGCCGTTCGTTTTGTTCCCGCCATTGTAGCCTCCTGTTGTTTGCATATACTATATACTTTTATCAGATTGAGTTCTGTGACTTATGCACACAACAGAGGTTTTTAGTGGTTCTATTCTATTTACTTACTGGTAGCAGGAAGTGCATAAATGATAACATCGGATTTACCATCACTGCCATTAAAGGGGATGGTACCGGCAGGATCCTTGTAACCTTTATACCCCTTTCTCGGTATTGGACTGATACCGTAGGCAGTATTACCCGTTTTAGAAAAACGCTCTTCGGCACTTGTGCCTGGGTTGTAGACTACCGTCACGGTACGAGTATGCTCGGCAGGTTTAAAGATATCTTTTTGTGCAAAAGTACGCATGGATTCATATTCTTGTGGAGCAGATGCATCATAGGTAACGGTTTCTTCTATAAAATTGATTCGTTCCTTTTTTGTACAGATGACAACGGTGAGCTTTTGCAGTTCAAGTGTCTGTGTATCGACAAGATAGGTATACTCGACTGTTGCATCGCGCCAGGCATCAGGTATGTTCTCGATATCAGTAGCAGAGGTTGCTGGAGCGTTGGTAACGATTGACATCGTACCGTTTTTATTGTCCTTGGTTGCTACTATGTGCTCCCCACTATCTTTGCCATCGCCGATGGGACTAGAAAAATCCAGAGACTCTTGATAGTCTGGTATTTCTTTGTCTGTCATGGCATACCATGAGGCTATTTTCTTTTCGGTACCGTCTGCTTTATGAATGTTCCAGTACTTGTCGGTAGTTGTATACAAGACTTCGTCTATGGTTGTTTCGTTGCCAAAACTGGAATAGTCTTGTATCTCGTAAACAGCATCGCTTTGTACATAATGGTACAGCCTGTCAAAGCCATAAGCTTGTGTCTGCAAGGTGCCATGCGTATCATGTATTGATATCGTATTAGTGCTATAATTGTTGTGCCGGGAGAGCAGTTGCGTGCGCGTGTTTGCCTGTACCATTGCACTATACAGTGCAGCATAATCATCAGCTGTTTTGGATGAAGTGCTTGCACAGCCAATCAGCAGAGAAAGTCCTGCTGCCGCTCCTATCAAATAAAGAAAAAACGTTTTTTTCATGCTATCCACCTTATACGTATTAAAAATAACCTTTACTTAATAGTGTATATGATTTTTGTTTTAAAGCAATGATTTTTGTTCGTACGGGAGGGGTAACATGAATAGTGTATACCGTACATAAAAGCTATCGTACCAGAAACATTTATCAAGCATTTTTGTCCAGAAGTGAGTGCTGTATGAAAAATGCAGCTGTTGGTGACAGTATCGCTAGAATGTCTTTAACGGTGTCTCACAGCCCCTCTACGTTAGTTATCGTAGCCCCCTTTACGATAGTTGTAGTCGCACTCACGCTAACTGTCGTTGAGGCAATGATAGAAAATACAAGTTTTAGGAAATGTGTAATGAGGCAGTTTCAACTCATTGGATGTCATGCTTCCACCTGCTGCAATATGGCTAGTCTTGCCTGTTAATACTTCCCAGTGCGGAACTCGTGATGTTTCCAGTGTTTTGTATACGATGGTTCCGCATCGTAATCTGTGATGCCCCCAGTCGTGAGAGTCCTCTCTAGCTAGAGAGTATTTTATTTTCTAACTAGAGAAAGTATGTATTTGTAGTTAGAGAGTACTTTTGTATCTAGATACAAAGAATTACCTGGTACCCCTCGTCATAATGATTGTTGTAAAACTGTATTCTGACTGTCGTGCGGAATCTTTTGTCAAGAATTGCGTATCGACGAGAGTCATATAATAAAGGTTCTTTCTGATGTGAAATGTGTGTGATTTTGTAAAAAGGAGAAACTTTTTATATTTTTGTCATAATTATATGTTAATTATTATCACTTTCTTGAATTGGGAAGCGTTTGTCAGTAATGTCTTTTATATATTGTGGCAATTCATTACGTAAAAAATTGCATATTTCCTTTTGTGCGTTACTTGAATTTCTTAAAAACAAAACAAATCGGTGCGTAAAACGCACTTTCTTTTATTTTTCATTTTCGTTTAGATTATGTTCATATCAAATTATCAAACACATGTGGGCGTTGTTCCATGTGATTTCAGATTCGGATGGCAGCCAGGATTTGCACACAAGGATTCTGGTCTTTCATTCAAGTTGGAAACAGGTCTCTTTGGTCAGTACACCTATACCGACAGCGATCATGATTCCCATTCATCCTATGCAGCACCAGGAATCAATCTTGGTGTAGCATACAAGCTCTAATCACTTTTTCTACACCCGTCCGTCTGCATGTTTGAGGATTTTCATTCTAGCCTTACAGCCTCATTCAGACGGACGTTTTTATTTACTCGATTTACCAGACACCATTAAAAATATACAATACTACAAAAGTATGAATCAAAAAATAAAACACTTTACTGTGCTTACACTTACTATTTTCCTTTTTAGTATTTTGGATTTTTGTACCACCACATTCTTTCAGGACGTGCTCAGTACTCCGCTCTTTTTTGATACCATCTTTATGATTGCCGCATTGTTTTTATTCGGTCCTGTAGAGGCATTTATTGAATATATCATTTTTATTGGCATCGTTTGCCTTAAACTAATCCTTTTTTATGGAAAAACAGATTATGTATATCTCTATGTCTTTTCTGCCATAACAATTATTGCAGTCACCTGGCTTTTTCTCCGCAAAAAAGAAAAACTCCATCAAGGAGTAAATCTCACCTTTTTATATATTCTTACTGCCGCAATACTCGCAGGACTTGCCTGTTCTGTCGTATCAGGCTATATCAGTTATTTTACCTATGCATTCAATGAAAAAAATTGGACGTTCGATTGCATTATCTATGCCTTTAAGGGAGAACAGTTTACCTTTCTTGTTTCTGCCATAGTTTGACGCATTCCTGTCACAACATTAGACAGAGTAATCACAACATTTGCAGGATTTGGTATCTTTAAGCTATATCAAAAAACACAATCTTGTCTAAATCAATAGAGAGGTAGGCATGCGTAATACTATATATCAGGATTTTCGCATATGAAAACAATACTTTCCATATTATTAGCATCTCTGTTCCTTATCATTCCCTGTCAGGCAGATACTGTACCAAACAAAGAATATGAATCAGTAGTGCAATCAATCATTCAGGAAAAGGACGATACCATTGCACAACTTGAACAAGAGAACCAAAAGCTTGAAGAGACGCACAAAAAATTCTTTACCTACTTTGTATGGCTTTTTGCAACAATAGTTGTTGGGGCAATCATTCTTATTATCCTTAATATCCGCGAAAGCAAGCAAAAGGATAGAATAATCTATAACTCAGAGCAATTTTTACAACACTCCATCCAAATCTAAGAAGCAGAACGGCGTCGTATCAGCCAAGAACTGCATGACTCCATTGCCCAAAGCCTACGGTATGTATCGCTCCTTGCAGAAAATCTTGAGGACAAAGAGGCTGCAAAGCAAATCATTGCAACACAAAATGACAATATCGAAAGTATCCGAAAGCTCTGCTATAACCTTACCCCACCTGTCATTACAGGAAGTAACATACTGTCTGCCATCAATCTCTTGGGGCAAAAGCTTTTTGATACAGAAAACTCTCATTTTCAGTTTCGAGCGGTATGTGATTCTCACTTCGTAAATTTTGAAAAATGGAACAATGATGAACTTATGAACATCTACCGTATCATACAAGAAGCTTTACAAAACATTCAAAAACATGCAAAAGCAACTGAAGCAACCGTATTTTTTAGAAAAACAAAAAAAAAAGCTAAAAATCATTATCACTGATGATGGAATTGGTATGGATGCAAAACTGGTACATACCATTAACAACGGCTTATTTGAAAATATAAAAACCACTCACTTTGGGCTCCGCAATATCTTTGAACGCACCAAACTGCTTGACGGTACAGTGACGTATTTTCCGATGAAGACTCTGGCACTCGTCTTACCGTGGAGATTTAATGTAAAAATGAAAAAGACTTTCTATATAATTGATGATCATGAGCTTTTACGGCTTGGAACAACATCGTACATTCAACATAATTCCGACTGGATTGGTTGTGGAAGTGCAGGAAATGAAAAGACAGCCCTTGATGATCTTGCACAGTTTTCTCTCAAAGGAGAGCTCCCATCCATCATCATAAGCGATCTTAATTTTTATGGTAAGGACACCGGCTTTGACTTGGTAAAACAACTCCACGAACTCTATCCTGAACAAAAAACATCGTCTATTCAATGTTCTTTTCGCCAGGAGTGGTACAAAACACCATTTCAAACGGTGCCTCCGGTTATATTTCTAAAAACGCCTCCAGTGACGAGCTTCTTTTATGTATGGAAAAAGTCTTTGTCGGTGAGACTTTTATCCAAAAGGAACTTCAAACAAATCTAAAAGAGTTTAACTCTTTTACCGATGCCCTCACCCAACGCGAAAAAGACGTAATGGATTTGCTTTTACGGCATGCTTCAAACGATCAAATTGCAAATACGCTCAACATCAAAAAACGAGCAGTCGAAAACTATATTTCAAGCATTTATGAAAAAACAGGAATAAATGACAAGGCAGAATTAATCAAACGCTTTGGGCAAGGCTGATTCAGTCCCAGCACATACGCCTTGTCGCAAGTTATAAAAACGTTGCATAAAGGGGAAAGTTATAAACAATCCATTTAATCCAAGTTTCGGAAAAGTATCCCCGACTTATATTGACCGCATCGGACTGATTAAGGAATTGGTATCAGAACTAAAAACAGATAGCCCATATCAGACCATCTTGATTTATGGACAATGGGGAAGTGGCAAGAGAACCTTTATGTCAGCTCTTTGCTAATAAATTAAAAGCAAAAAGATTTCATTATTCTGAATATACCTTCATCTGAAAATATTCTTCTATGATATACAGGGGTTATACAACAAAACCTCAAAGACCATATAAAAACATCAGAGTCTTTGGATAGCATCTCACTTTCCCTTTTTGGAGTGCAAGTTGAGTATAATAAAAAGAAGAGAGATAAATAAGTTATCAGCTTATTCTGGAAAAAATCCTTAAAAAGCTATCCGGCATTTTTTTGTTAATTTATTAATGAAAGAATCGCAACTGAAAACGAGTAATATTTTTACAACCTTAGACTCAAAAATAACCAAGTGAGCTTATTAAATAATGATGTGCCGTCCTGTTTTTCATTGACTAAGAAGGTATTTTACTATATAGTATCAAACTACTATACTTTAGCGTAAATTCTATGCTGGGTATGGAGTTACTATTTCAGAACTTGACGCAGTTCCGTTGAGTTCTGTGGAGGTTAAGCAAAAGTGGTAAAGATCAGACTTAAGAGATTCGGTGCTAAAAAGCGTCCAACTTACCGTATCGTAGTTACAGATGCAAGTAAGCCTCGTGACGGTGTAGCTATCGAAGAAGTCGGTACATACGCTCCAGTTGCTCCAGAAGCTGAACAGGTTTCTGTAAACAGCGAACGTGTAAAATACTGGCTCGGTGTTGGTGCTCAGCCAACTGAAACCGTAAAAAAACTGCTGAACAAGGCTAAATAAGTTTACAGGAGCTGATTAGAGATGGAAAAAGACCTGATTGAATATATTGCTAAATCATTGGTCGATGATCCTAGTGCAGTTTCTGTAAATGAAACCGAAGGCGAAAAGGGTATGATCCTTGAGCTTAAGGTAGCTGATGGTGACATCGGTAAAGTCATAGGTAAGTATGGCAGAATTGCGAAAGCACTGCGCACGGTTTTGAGCGCATCAGCCACTAAAGACGGTAAACGCTACAGTCTGGAAATACTGGATTAATGGTGACTGCCCGTGGTTGAAAAGCTAACAGTAGGTTTCGTTCGTGGCGCCCATGGTGTTACGGGTGAATTTAAAGTTGAAAGTGCTTCTGGTGAATACGAGCATATTGCCGTTTTGGAAGAAGTTACTTTAAGGCGTAATGACGTAGAAAAACTCTGCAAAGTAGAATATGCGGAGCCTGCATCAGGAACCTTGTACATGAAACTTGTGGGAATTGATTCCCCCGAAGATGTACGAAAATACACCGGATGGGAAATTGTTGTTCCACGTAAATATGCTGCCCCTCTTGCAAAAGGTGAGTGGTATATAGAAGATCTTAGACATTGTTCTCTCATTAATGGAGACAAAAGTAAGGACGGATTGGCAGCAAAGACTGCACCTGCCCAACAGGTAGGAACAATCACAGACGTATTGGAAGGCGGAGGTGGTTACCTTTTAGAGGTTTCTCTCTCCGAGGGTGTAGATGACTCCGGTAGTAATCGTACGGTACTGGTTCCTTTTAATAAGGAATTTATTGGTAAAGTCGATGTAAAACACGGAACCATTGAGCTGATGCACCTCTGGATTCTGGAGTAATTCCATGAAATTTACAGTGCTGACCTTATTTCCCGAGATTCCACGCGCTTATTTCGAAAACTCAATCATGGCGAAAGCGGTTGAACGGGGAATTATTGCCTACGATTTGGTGAATATCAGGGATTTTGCCTATGATAAGCACCGTACATGTGACGACAGTCCGTATGGAGGAGGCGCTGGCCAGTTAATGATGGCGGAGCCTCTGGGACGCGCGCTTGATAGTGTGCAGGCATACAAGAAACACGTTATTTATGTAACGCCGGGCGGTAAGCCTTTTACACAAAAAAAAGCGTTGGAATTAAGTCGTAAAGACGATCTTGTACTGATTTGCGGTAGATATGAAGGTATCGACCAGCGGATTATAGATTCATACGTTGATGACGAAATCTCTATTGGTGATTATGTCATGTCGAGCGGTGAAGTAGCAGCAACGGTTATTATTGATACGGTGTATCGATTAATTGATGGTGTTATTTCCAGTGAATCTCTTGAAGAAGAAAGTTATTGCGGCGGCCTCCTTGAATATCCTCAGTATACACGTCCACCAGTATACAAGGGCTTGGCAGTACCTGAAGTATTAACTTCTGGTAACCATGAAAATATCAGGAAGTGGCGTCTAAAAAAGCGGCTTGAAAAGACACTTGCTAACAGACCAGATATGATCGGTATGGCTCGTCTCTCAGGTATGCTCACTATAGAAGCCGAACAGATGATTGAGGAGATTACGGAACAAACTTTTTTGAAACGTAATCGAAAAAAGCGCAGAAAATCGCAGCATAATGCGGTACCGGATGCGCAGTCTATTGGAGAAAATAATGGATCTGATAAAGACAATTGAAGAACAGCAGAAGAGAAAGGGTGCACAGGGATTCAATGTTGGAGATACAGTAAAGGTATACTTCAAGATTGTTGAAGGTAAAACTGAGCGTATTCAGGTTTATGAAGGTGTTGTACTCTGCATGAAGAATAGCGGTATCGGTCTTACATTCACTGTACGTAAGGATTCTTACGGTGTTGGTGTAGAGCGTGTTTTCCCATATCACTCACCACATATTGTAAAGGTTGATATCGTACATCGTGGTAAGGTACGCCGTTCAAAGCTGTACTATCTGCGTGATAAGATCGGTAAGGATGCAAAAGTTAAAGAACTTATCGGTGGTAAAGTTGCCGCTGAAATTGCAGCCCGCAATGCTCGTGCAGAAGCTAATGCAGCTGAAGTTGAAAAAGCAATTAAAGCTGAAGCAGCAGAAGCTAAAGCAGCTGAAGCAAAGGAAAAGAAATAAGGCTTTCCACTTTACGACGCATGGGAATTCATTCCTCAAATGTGCATAATGTATCTGCCCTCACAAGTGTCCCAGTAACTGCAAAGACACTGCGTGAGGGCAGTGTCGTTTCTGTACGTGTGCTTGCAAATACTGCGGGTAATACGTATAAAGCTGTTGTTGCTGGTGTTACTGTTTCATTACAATCAGAATGTGCCTTACAAAAGGGAATGGTTTTTAAGGCGCTTGTACACGGTAATAATGGCAGTATTTTTCTAAAACCACTTTCACCAGAAGTAAATTCTATATCACTCCCTGTTTTACAGCAAATGACAGAAAACGCTATGCAAGGTAGCCTTTCTGTTTTTACCCCACTTACAAATAGTCAGCTTGTTGCGTATTTACAAGCGCTACATCTTACTCCTGATATGTTGTCACTTCGTCTTGTGCAGCAATTGCAGCAGATGGGTGCTCGTTTTGATCTCTCAGTATTAACTAAAATACGGCGGATTGCTGCTCGTTTTCCTGGAAAGGAAGCCGCTGCGGCAGAAATTGCCTTACAATTGGAATTACAAGGTGTAGATGCAGATATAGCAGTGATTACCTCTTTTTTTAATCAAGGAGATCTCCCTGATAACGAGGAGCCATCTGCGAAAGATCAAAAACGTAAAGCACATAATGAGCGTAAAATTGAGGACTCATCGATGATGACTGCTGTCTCTGATGCACTGAGCAAGTATATCAAAACGCTGTTAACGGCATGTGAGCAGCACGGACATATACAATCAGAGCTGGCACGCTTTAATGAATCTTCTGAATCCCTGCATTGGGTTGTACTCCCCTTTGAAATGGAAATTACTGCTCCTCAATCTTCTCAAGTGTCCAACGCTTCGTTAGGTAGGGGAGCTTTGCGTTTTTTTATAGATCGAGCAAAAAATGAATGTAAAAAGATAATACTCTCAATGGAATTGCGAGGACAAAATTCGTTTTATGTGTTATATTTAAAGAACGGAAACGAAGGTAATGTTTATTGTCATACTGTTAAACTATGCGTAATGCCCAAACCTTCTGCTACAGCAGCATTTGAGGAGTCGTTACGTCGTTGTTTGCAGGAATCTGGTGAGGAACCGATTTCGATAGAATGGCTCGATGTATCAGAATGTACACCGTTCTTTACCGAAAATACACCGCTTTCTATGGTTTCTGGTATAGTATGATTGATAGTGATAAGCAGAAAATGCCAGCTAAGGAAGTTAAGACGGCTGTGGCTCTTAGATATCCGGAATGGGCAGATGCTCCGTTTATAACAGCAAGTGCGCAAGGTCTGGCTGCTCAGAAACTTGTAACTTTTGCTGCTGAACATAATATTCCAGTGGTGGAGAATCAGTCTCTTGCTCAAGTATTGTCTTTGCAGAGGATTGGAACTTATGTTCCAGAAGAAACCTGGCAGGTTGTTGCTAAGATTTTTGCTTTTGTCATAGAGATGCAGAACGAAAATGAGTGATTTTACTAAAATTAATGCTGCTGATATTCAGCTGGGAATGAGATATTCGGCACCAGTCTTTTTTGATGACGGAAAAAATATGTTTCTTGCTGAAGGTAAATCAATTAAGAATTATCACATTGCAGCAATAAAGCAGTGGAATATTTCTACACTTCTTTCTTATGGTCATGTGGTATCAGGTGTAGAAGCATCTACTGGTATGTCTGGCAGTGAAGGTAAGCAAAGACCATCACTGTTGGCTGCAAATGAAGATGATATTGAAGAGTTAGGAGATCTGGAAGTTCTTGATTAAGGCAACCAGAAAACAAATAGGCAATGATGGTGAATTTCGGGCTTCTGAGTATTTGCTGCAACACGGGTATATAATAATTGCCCGTAACTGGCGTACAAGACGAGGCGAAATTGATATTATTGCCGAAAAAGAGGATATTCTTGTGTTTGTCGAAGTAAAAACCCTTCCTAGTGGTGATAGCTTGACATTGGCACATGAATTAGGAAAACAGAAACAAAAAAGAATTTCCGAAACGGCTAAATGTTTTCTTGTAAACAATCGAAAATATAGTAAGAACTATATTCGTTTTGACGTGATTGTTGTTGATATGCCAGGTTTTGATCCGATATATCACATTGAAAATGCTTTTTCGGGGTCTCTATGATTTCTGATATGACTATACATACTGATGCATCATATGCACAAACTGCTTTACCACCGCGTATTTTGGAGTTACGGACTAAAATCCATGATGCGGACTATCTTGACGGTGCTGTTCAAAGGATAGCACAGGTGTTGAGTGACAGATTGGTGGAAAATAGTGTAGTATTTCGGTTGAGGGGATAAATGGATAGAAATAATAGGCGTTATAACCGGGGACGTGGAAAATCATGGAACAATGATTCTCGTAATCGGGGGGAGCAACGTCAAAATAGCCAGAGTCAACAGCATTTTGCAAAAAGGCCGCCTGTACGGCAGGAGTCTCGAGAAGAATTGCTTGCACGTGAGCAGGCTATAAAAGACTTTAAGTCTCGTGAAGTAATTTGTCCGATGTGCGGTCAACCCATTACAGACTTATCCTCAGCATTGGCTGATAAAAACACTGATAAGCCTGTACATTTTGACTGTGCTTTAAAAGAAGCTGGTAAAAATGAAAAACTGCAGGACAATCAGCGTATTACCTATATTGGACAAGGGCGTTTTGCTGTTGTTACGTATGAGAATTTCCGTGATTTGCGACATTTTAAGATAGAACGTATTATCGAGTGGGAAGATAAAAACAAAAGCTTTGACTGGCGTTCTGAAATGGCAGGACTGTTTAGCCAAGTAAAAAAAATATAACCTTGTATATGGCCTGATTTTCTGTTAGAAAGTCAGGTTTTTTTGTTTTGACACAAAAAAACAGTTTATTTATAATGCCACTATTGCAAAAAAAACCCGTCACTAAGTGACGGGTAATGCCAAGGACCGGAATCGAACCGGCACGACCTTTTGCGGTCGAGGGATTTTAAGTCCCTTGTGTCTACCAATTCCACCACCATGGCATGAATTGTTATTTAATTACTATATACTAAAATGCTCTTTGTTTCAAGTAGTAATGTGAGGAGAATATATGTTTAGTGATACACATTTTCATTTTTGTAAAACCTGTGATGCAGGAAGTCTTGCTGCGACAGATTTATTAACAAGAATGGCAAGTACTGGTGTTGAGTTTGCACAAGATATCGGTACTGAGTGTGATGATTTACCGCGACGACAACAAGCAGTGTATGAAGCTATATCTCATATGGCACCAGCTGATAAAAGTGTTGCTGAAAAGTTTATGTATTTTTCTGCAGGTATATGGCCTGATCCGGATGCTATCCGCAATCGGGTTGAGCAAGTCGCTGTTTTGGAAAAGCATATACATGCGCGTCGTTATTCTGATACGGCTCTTTTTCGTAAAATAAGTGCTCTTGGTGAGTGTGGCATTGATCATCATTGGAACCCTTCGGGGGTAGATGGTCGAAGCGAATCAGATTTTGATACAACGTTATTTTATCAGGAAAAAGAGCTGTTTTGTATGCAACTCGACTTAGCTCGAAAGTTACAATTGCCTGTCATTGTTCATAGTCGTGATGCTTTTACTGATACGTTTGATTGTATCCGTGAAGTGGGATACGATTGTGGTGTCATTCATTGTTATTCATATGGTCTTGAAGAAGCTGTCCGTTTTTTGCAGAGAGGCTGGTACATCAGTCTGAGTGGCTCGGTTACCTATACTAAAAAAAGTAAGATGGAAGCAATGAAAGAACTTATACTATCGATACCTGAAGATCGGCTGTTACTTGAAACTGATGCACCGTATCTTGCACCAGTACCTATGCGCGGAACCCCAAATACTCCCCTCAATATACGCCATACGTATGAGTTTGTTGCACAAGTGAGAGGAATTACAATAGAAGAATTAAGTAAGATTGTTGTAGAAAACAGTAAGAAACTATTTGTGACTGAATTGTAGAATAAACACTATTCGTCCAATTCTGGGATCTTTAGTTTAAGTGCATTAATGAACTGCTGACCGGTGATACCTTCTTTTAAGCATGCAAAAAGACAGTTGTCACCAGCAACGGTGCCAAGTACTTCTTCCATATTTAAGCTATCAAGGGCATTTGATACTGTGTCTGCGTGTCCAGGAAAAGTCTTAATTACAACAATGTTACCATTGTATTCGATGCTGACATATCCACGTAAAAAGTCTTGGATAAAAATCTGTTCAGAATCATGACGCTCATCTTCTCCAGGCAGGGTGTATACATATCCATTGTGACCATCTGATACCTTACCAACTTTAAGCAGCTTCAAATCTCTTGAAAGGGTTGCTTGTGTGACTTCGTATCCTTCTTTCTGAAGATAGCCTAGCAATGCTTCCTGGCTTTCGATACGATAATTTTTTATGAGTTTGCGTATGCTTTTAAGCCTAGTAAGCCTTTCTTTCACTTATATACCTCTTTGAATAATTATGTATTTATTTTGCATAAAAACTGCATATTGGTCAAGCCTTTCATTCCTTGGTGTGTTGTATTCTAGAGCATCTTGACGTAAGTTTTACCTGTACCGCCGTCTTCAGGAGTTGCAAATTTAAACTCTGCGATACCGGGATAATGGGAAAGGTAATCTTGCACTGCTTGTTGTAGAATGCCATTACCCTTTCCATGAATAATACTAAACTCATGAAAATTATGCATGGTGCATAAATCTAACTGATGTTGGAGTACCTTAATAGCTTGTTCACAACGTAGTCCTAAAAGACGCAGCTCAAATAGCGGTTTATTGCCTGGAAAGTCAGAATCGATAATATCAACATCATCTGATTTAACCAAGTCGATGGTAATCTGTGGTGTAGATGGTATTGCGGTAGTAGGAATGAGAGTCATATCCTTTTCTCTGATCGTCATTTTCATACTGCCAAGTTGTACATTCCAATAATTATTCTTCTGTTTAGAAAGAAGAATACCATGATTACGAGATGCTCCGACGAGTACTTCTGCACCTTCCTTAAAGACTAAAGGTACTTGGGCTTCTGTCTCAACGGGTGCAAAAGGTGTCGCTGCTGCAAGAGCATCTGCTGTCTTTAAACGCTTCTTTGGTATCTTATGTTGTGGTTTTTTATGCAGTTTTTCTGCAGTAAGTTGTTTTTCTATTTCTTGTTGTGTTTGAATGATCTCTTGCTCTTCTGCTTCGATGGCTGTGTCATGATCATCAACAGCTTGAGTTAAATCGTTAATATATTGTTTGACGGATACTGCCTTTTCGTGTGTTACTTCGCCTTCTTTTAGAGATCTGACAAGGTTTTCAAGCTGCTTTCGACTTTCTGATAAAAAACGTTCCGCTTGTTTTTGACCATGCTTTTTTAGTTCTAGCTCTTTTTGCTTAAGCTTGAGGTCTTTTAGATCTGCCGAACGTTGCTGATTGCGTAGTTCTTTTTGTTGCTGATCAAATTCTTTTTTTAGAACATCAAGTTCTGCATGTTTTGCGGTAAGCCCGTTTATTAATTTTGATATATCGGCCTGTTCATTTGTCAAATATGAACGTGCTTTGGTAACAATTGCACGTGGAAGACCGCTTCGATTTGCAATTTCGAGTGCACGGCTTTCGCCAGGAACGCCCATGACAAGGCGATAGGTAGGTGAAAGGGTATCTTCATTAAACTCTACTGAAGCATTGATACATGCAGGATGTGTATAGCCATAGTTTTTAAGAATTCCATGATGTGTAGTGACTAAAACAAAGGAGCCGTATTTGATAAGGGTGTCTAATACAGCCATGGCGATGGCGCTGCCTTCTTGTGGATCTGTACCGCTACCAAGTTCATCTAAAAGTACCAGACTATTCTTATCGGCATGACGGACTGCTGTTGCGATATTCTTCATGTGTCCACTAAATGTAGACAGTGATTGATCAAGGGATTGTTCATCACCGATATCAGCAAAGATGGAGCTAAATAAAGGTAAGCGTGTACCCTCTGCCGCCGGAATAGGGAATCCGCTTTGATTCATCATGGCAAACAAGGCAATTGTTTTTAAAGTAACGGTTTTGCCTCCGGTATTTGGACCTGTAATGATTAAGATACGTTTGCCAGTGATAAAAGGTATATCAACAGGAACAGCTTTATCACCAAGAAGTGGATGCCGTGCCTGAAGTATTAATGGTGGCTCATCGTTTTGAGGAGTGTCAGACTGCTGACAGGGGAGGGCAAATACACAATTATGTTCTACGCCCCACTTTGCGATGGCACAAGTTTTATCCAGTTGCTCCATAATAGGGAGTGCTGTCTTAAACAGTGTAACATTTTCATGGAGCTGTGCAGTTACGGTCTGGAAGATATGTCTTATTTCCTGCTGCAGATGAAATTCTTCTTGGATCAAATCATTGTTTTTTCTAACAACATCTTCTGGTTCTATGTATACGGTTTGTCCACTTTGTGAAACTTCATGTACAATACCTTTTATACTGTTTTTATGTCCTGATTTGACTGCAAGTAATTGTCTGTCAGCACGATAGACAGGAAGTGTTGATTCTAGGGCAGAAGCTATTGAGGTATCACTTGTATATTTATGCATTAATGCTGTGATGTCCCGTTTGATAGACGCGATGGTGTTTTTGATGGCACGGAGTTCTGGTAAATCTTTTAAAGCGCCATTAGTATCGATTATTCGTCCAATCTGTTGTTGAGGCTGCTGTAAGTCAGGTAATGTCTGTACCAGTTGTGCGAGTGCGGTCAATGCAAGATCTTGTTCTGCCGCAAGAATGTGCTCTCGTATTTTTTGTACCGATCTGCAAAAAAGTGCAAGTGCATATAATTGTTCTTGTGCAAGGACTGCATCTTGTACTCGTAGTATGGGAATAAGCGAGTGAATCTCAGGCCAAGCTGATAAGGCGGGCTGCCTTGGCGATTGAATGTATCGGGTCCATTCCTGACCCAGTTGTTTGCTGTAAGCTATCTGCTGTGCATCAGTAAGGGGACCGTGTGTTGCAAGTAATGCTTTTGTTTCATCACTGACACAATACGTCGCTATGGCATCTCGTATTTTGTAATAGTCTAATTCTGTTAGTGTCTTTTTGTTCATTGTTTAATCACATGAAATGGCTAGTCTTCAAAACTGCCAGTTTTAATTTCTTTGCAGATACGTTGCCAGCTGTCATAGCGTTCTTCACTGATAGAACCAGCATGGACGGCTTCCATGATTTTACATCCTGGTTCAGTGAGGTGCGTACAAGACATACCAAATGTACAACTGCCAAGCAAAGGTTTAAATTCTCTAAAGTAAAAAGCGAGATCAGCCGCTGGAATATTATGAAGAATGAAGCGTCTTACTCCCGGTGTATCAACGACAGATGAAATGGCATTTTTGTAGCCCATTATGGACTCATTAAGGTGTAAACGAATAAGAGTTCCTTTTGTTGTTGTATGAGAACCCTTACCGTACTTTTGAGAGAGACTCCCTGTTTTTAGTACGCAGGTATTATCAAGGACATTAATGAGACTGGATTTTCCTACGCCTGATTGGCCAACAAGGGCGCAGGCCTTATTTTGAATCAGCTGTGCTAATTCGGGAAGACCTTCACGTGTTTTTGCAGAAATACGCAGTACGGTGTATCCTAGTGATTCCCAAATTGACAATCGATTTTGAAAATCGATGTCATTTGCAGCTGGTAAATCGTACTTATTAACAACAATAATGGGAGTAATCTCTTCATATTCAGCTTCTGCCAACTCACGATCGATAAAACGAGGCCTAAAGGGAGGTTCTTCTGGAGTTGTTACCAGCAGCAGATAGTCGAGATTTGCAGCTAATAACTGTGGACTGCGGCCTTTTATGTTCCATCGGACAAAAGCATTCTTTCGAGGCAGACATTCGGTGATTTGTCCCTTTTCTGCATCGAGTATATCGCATTCCACTTCTACAAAGTCTCCAGGAGCGAGTGGATTATAAGATTGTGTGTCGGTTTTTAGTTTTTTTCCTTTTAGTGTACACTGGCGGATAATGGTGTCTTCACATTCTACCGAAAAAATGTTATTGGTGCCGCCTAAAACAGTACCTTGCATATACTTTTATCCTACTGAAAAGAGCATGGTTGTCAAGTGTAAATGGTGAGGACGTGATAAAAAAACAAAAGCCACGAACTTATCGTGGCCTAAGTGTTCCTAATGTTGTCACCTGTTACTGGTGTAGGAACAGTATAAAATCCTGCTTAACTGCAGGTAGTCAATCTTATAGAGCGACCCCATATGGGCCAAACATTTTTGTCGGAATCTGCATAACGCCTCCCTTGCGTGTAGTTGGTCTAGGTCCTCATCTCCCTCTCTTCTACAATTCCTATAATAGCACACATTGGTGATAATGCAAGTTTTTTTTGCATTTTTTTTAATACTTTGCCTGTGCAAATGCAAAATCATTGGTAAAAAAGTCTGGACTTACGGCTTCCATATTGAGGCGGATTTCCCAATGGAGATGAGGCCCTGTTGCAAGTCCTGTGGCACCTGACAGACCAAGAGAGTCTCCTTTTGATACCATTTGACCTTCGGTAACAGAAAGTTTGCTCATGTGATAATAGAGGCTGTAGAGTCCTGGTAAATGCTCGATACAGACGCTCCACCCAGTGGAAATACGATTTTCGGCCATGACTACTTTACCGGAGGCACATGCTGCGACATTGGTTCCTGTTGGGACTCCATAATCGATACCGTAATGCAAACTGGTGGAACTTTTACCGGTATTGTAGGCATATATTCGACGATCTCCAAAAAAAGAAGTCCGCCTTGTTGCAGGTGTTGGAGGTGTGAATGGACCTTCCTGAAATATAGCCTGCGTATCCTTGGTGTCAAGGATGGCATTTAGTCGGTCGATTTGATTTTTACGTGTTGTACTGGTATCTGTTTTTATGGCGGTATTTGTGGCGTTTAGCTTAATAGTTTCGGAAATAAATTCCCTTGCACTGACAGTAATAGGGACTGAAATACTGTGTGTATCAGATTTGTTGATGGTAAGGCTGACATCGGCACGATACGTACCCGGTTCGGTATATGTGGATAATGGTATGCCTGTGAGGAGGACTGTAGTATATGCCTTGCCTGAAGTGTCTTTTTTGACCGTGTAAAATGATGACTTTTTGAGTATTTTATCACTAGCTGTAACAAGCTTTACTTCCCCACTAGGTGTGGTAAGAATACTTGTGGTAAAAATAAGACGGATAAAAACAGCATCTCCTGGCTGTACTTTATCTGGATACAAGGCTGTTACAGAACAGTTTTCAAAAGCAACAGTTTTAGAAAGTGGAGTAAGGGCATAGAGGTAACATGTAGTAGCAATGAGCAGCAGGCATACAAATACTTTTTTCATTCTTAAAAGTATATCATAAAATGCCCATGCTGAGGGCATTTTTTTGCATGTATGCTGAGTGACTTGGTTATGGTTTTATAAGTCGTATGTCTTGGTTGTACTGTATGGCGTTATCCTGTAAAAACTCGGTAAATCCAGCTACTTCTTCTGGATGTCGTATAGTGTTGGGCGTGTGTGCATCACAACCAATAACAAAACTACAACCCATGTCTGATGCCAGCTTAAAAAAACGGTTACAAGGGTAGTTACGTTTTGCATCAAAGCCAAGCATATTAACTTCCAATGGTATGCTCTGCGTAAGCATGCAGTTGCATAGACGCTCCATGTGTTTTAGGTAGATGGTATCTGGACCAATAAAGTTGATAAGATCAGGATGTGCAAGATAGGTAAATTTACCTGTTTGTAAGCCTTCTATTACTAGGTCTACATACTGTTTTAGTTTATCTTCTTCTGCAGTTTTGTCACCAGAGTAAAAGCCATCCCGCTCATCAGGAATAAAATGTTGTCCCATGATGATATAGTCTATATCACGCTGCTGTATTTCATGGATAAGGGTATTAAAATACGTGGGTAAATATTCTACTTCAAGACCAGTATATATCGTAATGTCTGAGGCATATTCTTTTGCAAGTGTTTTAATGGTTTGTACATACTCATCGAGTTGATCCATAGTCATTCTGATTCTGGATACAAAGTCGCTTGGGTATGGTTGCGGAGTATGGTCTGAAAAGCCTAATTTTGTAAAGCCTTTTTGTATGGCCATTTCAATGTATTGCCTTTCGGTGCCGATTGCATGATGGCAGCGGACAGTATGTGTATGATAATTGGCGTTCATAAATTCCTCTATTTTGTTTGTGTATAGTGTACGTATTTTAAGCGACTATGTTAAGAGTTTGCTTAAATGCTACTATTTCTTAGTATGTATCATGGAATTTTTATTATATGGTGGGGAAAAAAAAGAAAACGGTCCCTACGGGAGTTGAACCCATCTTTAAAGATTGAGAATCTTTCGTCCTAGCCGATAGACGAAGGGACCAAAATCTATAAAAAAAGGCTGATTAAAGTCAGCCTTTTATAGTTCCCCAAGGAGGATTCGAACCCCCACAATCAGAACCAGAATCTGAGGTGCTACCATTACACAATCGGGGAATGCAATGTTCCATTACTATACAGAAACAATAGAAATTAGTCAATAGCTTTTATACACTTTTGCCAGTGTTTTTGTACTCTTTGCTGTGTATAGGGGCTATAGGGCAGCGAGTGCATCTCGATTGATGATATGGATGGCGCCTCGCTTTTGGGTAATAATGTTTTGTTCCTGCAACTTTTTTAGTATGCGGGATACTACCTCTCGAGCAGTTCCAGTGTTTTTTGCAAGCTGTTCTTGTGTTGTATACAGTGTATCACCACGACTCTTACTTTCGGACAGCAGGTAACGGATAATCCGTGTATCAACACGGTCAAATAAAATGGGTTCGATAGCTTCCATAACGGAGGCAAAACGTTTTACCGTTATCTTATAGGAAAAGTTTTCTGCATAGATATTGCTGTCACATAAAGCGCTAAAGACCTTTAGTGGCAGCAAGAAGGCAGAGGTATCGGTTTGTGCAGTGATATGTACATTAAAGTTTTTTGGCATAAAAAGACATGATGCTGATAATGTACAGATTTCTTCATCTTGTAATGTAAAAAGCGTAATCTCTCTTCCTTCTGCTGATAATATTGAAGCCTGCAGACTGCCTCTTTCAATAAGTATGGTTCCTAAGCAGGACTGTGAGCCTGCTGTTAAGACAGAGCCTGATAGAAAGGATACTCGTTGAATTCCTTTTAAAAAAGAATTCTTTTCATTTGGTTGAAGGGTATCATAAAATGAAAAGTGCTTTGTCACAAAAGGAATATCTCCATTGTCAATCATACAAACTGCTCCCTGTATAGATATAAGATGATTGTTTAAATCTTATCTTACTACAAAAAAAAAGTTTTCATTCTGATATTCTGTAGTATAATTTAAGAATATTGAAAATACAATTTTATTCAGGAGGAAAGAATGAAAAAAGTATTAGCTGGTTTTGTTATTGCTGCAACAGCGGGGGCCTTGTTGTTTGCTGCTGGCAAAAAAGATGGTGAAGCTGCTCCACAGAGTAGTAGAGCAAGTGGAAAAGTTGTTATTTATACTTCAATGTATCAGGATATTATCGATGCCATCAGCGAACGTCTTGAAAAGGCTTTTCCTGATTGTGAAGTAGAATTTTTTCAGGGTGGAACAGGAACTATCCAGGCCAAAGTAGCTGCCGAAAAAGAAGGCGGTAAACTTGGCTGTGATATCTTGATGGTTGCTGAGCCTGCTTATGCATTGGAATTAAAAGATGCAGGCATGTTGCATCAGTACAAGAGTCCTGAAGCTGTTAATCTGAGTTTCCCTGCTGATCCTGACGGCTTCTGGTATCCAGTACGTATTTGTACTATGGTATTGGCGTATAATCCTGAAAAATATAGCAAGTCTGATATTTCTGTAACACTTAAAGATTTTGCTACAGATCCACGCTTAAAAGGTGCTATTTCTATGTCAAATCCTTTGACATCTGGTACTGCAATGGCTTCTGTTGTAGGCTTGCTTGATGCATATGGCGAAAAGTATTTTAAAGATCTTGGTGCTCAAAAAGTAGCCATCGAGTCTGGTTCTGTTGCATTGACAAAACTTGAAACAGGCGAATGTAAAGAAATCATGATTCTTGAAGAATCTGTATTAAAAAAGCGTGAAGAAGAAGGCTCTAAGCTTGAAGTTTTGTATCCTGAAGATGGTGTATTGTGTATGCCTTCTCCAATTATGACTATTAAAGATGAGTATAGTGCAAATAAAAACGCTGCTGCTTGTGAAGCCTTGACTGATTGGTTCCTCTCACGTGAGGGACAGGAATGTATCATTGCTGGTTGGATGCACTCTGTAACAAAAGATAAGGATTTGATTCCTTATGACTCTTTGCCAAAAGATAAGATGTTCTCAAAGACAATCGATATCGATTGGGAAAAATGTTACAAACAGCGTGACTCTATCCGCACCATGTTTGAAGAAAACGTTACGATTAAAAAGAAATAACCGTTACTCTGCGTAAATAGATGGACACCGCTATAGCTACGGTTTGTAGAGGTGTCCACAGCAGAGACTTGATATAACGGTGGACGAGGTGCAGGTGTTTATCAAAAGGAGTGCGTCTTGGATCAGCAGATAGTACAGCAAAATAAAAAGTTTTGTTTTGATTTAAAATGGGTAATCATTTTTTTAATAGTTGGATTCCTGTTAGTATTTCAGGTATTGCCATTGTTGTATCTGCTTGTCAGATCAGTATGGGTTGATGGCAAGTTTTCGTTAGAAGGTTTTAAAAGTATATATACATATGCCCTTAACTGGACATGTTTAAAAACAACATTGATTGCAGCAACATTAACGATGATTTTTGGTGTTGCTATTTCTTTTCCTTTGGCATGGTTGGTTGGTCGTACTAACCTGTATGGAAAAAAACTTTTTAGAACAGTATTTGTCATGACATATATGGTACCTCCGTATGTAGGAGCAATGGCGTGGCTGCGATTGCTTAATCCGACGGTAGGTACATTAAATGTGTTTTTGCAACATTTGTTTAATCTACCTAAGTGTCCATTTAATATTTATAGTGTCGGTGGTATGGTATGGGTTTTGACAACGTTTTATTACCCATATGCATTTATAACGATATCACGAGCTATGGAAAAAATGGATCCTTCATTGGAAGAAGCTTCCCGTATTTCTGGAGCTTCTCCATTAAAGACATTGTTTACGGTAACTATTCCGCTGACAGTGCCAAGTATCATTGCTTCTGCATTGCTTGTGTTTGTTGCAGCGGCTTCCTGTTATGGTATTCCATCAATTATTGGTGCCCCAGGTCAGATTTATACGGTGACTACTCGTATTGTAGATTATGTACAGATTGGCAATGCCGAAGGGCTTACGCATGCTGTTTGTCTTGCAGTCTTTTTGATGGTAGTAGCATTAGGTATTTTGTACATATCAAACTTTGTTGTTGGTAAAAAAGAGTATATTACCGTATCTGGTAAATCAACACATCCTGAGATAGTTGATTTAGGACGTTGGCGGATACCTATTACGGTTTTGGTATGTATATTTGCCTTTATCGTTGTTGTATTGCCATTTTGGACAGTATTGACGACATCGGTAACTACCAATATGGGTAAAAGCTTGTTTGAAGCTCGCAATTTTACGTGGAAGTACTGGAAAGTAATTTTTTCGCGTAAGTCTATTATCAAGTCATTTCATAACAGTGTTACTATGGCATTGCTTGCTGCTACTTTTGGTATGCTTGTCAGTATCATTATGGCATGGCTGCTTAAACGTACCGAGACAAAAGGACGTAAAATACCGGATTTTTTGATTACGGTCGGTTCAGGTACTCCAAGTGTCGTTATTGCCCTTGCTTTAATTATGACAATGACTGGTAAATTTGGTATCAATATCTACAATACGATAAGCATTATGGTTATTGCGTATATGATTAAGTATATGATGATGGGAATGCGAACTGTCGTATCTGCTTTTACGCAAATTAGCGTATCGTTGGAGGAAGCTGCCCAGATATCAGGAGCATCTTGGACACAGCGTTTAAAAGATATTGTTTTGCCTTTGATTAGTCCATCTGTTGTTGCTGGATGGTTCTTGATCTTTATGCCGTGTTTTTACGAGCTGACTATGTCAACATTGCTTTATTCTACCAATACAAAAACACTGGGTGTCGATTTGTTTATCTACCAGACCTATCATAGCCAACAGACTGCAAGTGCCTTGGCGTCTGCTATTTTGTTTGTAGTTATTATTCTTGATGTGGTTTTAAACAAACTGACAAAAGGTAAATTCTCAATTTGAGCACAGGAGTCTATGTATGTCTACAATTAGTTTAAAAGATGTTACTAAGGTATATGATACAGAAACGGTCATTGATACTTTTTCTGCAGAAATAAAAGATGGGGAGTTTATTACCCTGCTGGGACCATCTGGTTGTGGTAAGACGACCCTTTTACGTATGATTGCTGGTTTTAGAAAACCAACCACTGGTACTATATCAATTGATGGTACCGTTGTTTCTGGAGATGGCGTATTTGTTCCACCAGAAAAACGGGGAATTGGCATGGTATTCCAGACTTATGCAGTCTGGCCGCACATGAATGTCTTTGATAATGTTGCGTATCCACTCAAAATACAAAAGGTTTCAAAAGAGGAGATAAAGCGTCGTGTAGAAGAAATTCTTGATATCGTACATCTCCGTCAGTACGAAACACGTATGCCCTCCCAGCTTTCTGGTGGCCAGCAACAGCGTGTTGCTTTAGGACGAGCTTTGGTCGCTGCTCCTAAGTTGTTGCTGCTCGATGAGCCTTTGTCAAATCTTGATGCAAAGCTTCGTGAAAGTATGCGCTTTGAGATCAAAGAAATCCAGAAAAAATTGAATATTACGGTTGTCTATGTTACTCATGATCAGGTTGAGGCAATGACTATGTCTGACCGTGTATTCTTAATTAACCAGGGTGTTGTACAGCAGGTTGGCTCTCCACTAGAGATTTATCAGCACCCAAAGAATCAATTTGTTGCAAACTTTGTCGGTAAGGCAAACTTCCTTAAGGGTACGGTCGAAAATGGTAGGATTAGTATTACCGGTACCAAACAATCAGTACCGTATAGCGGTAACTTGACGGGCAATGTTATTCTTACGTTGCGGCCGGAAAATATAAAGATAGTTGCTTCTGGTGGGGATTTAACCGGTACGATACAGACAATGTATTATTTAGGTAACGAAAATGACTGCCGTATCGATCTAGGAGGAGCTGCTGTACGTGTTATAGCTGATCCTCATGTGTTTGACGGTATGCAGCTTAACCAAGCGATCCAGTTAAAAATACAGGATGAATTGGTGTATGAAGATGATGGTACCGATCAAAACCGCATCTTAACCTAATACGTCTGATCAAGGCACGCTTCGCTAAAAGCTCCGTATATCCCAGATGGTAGTAGGATACGGAGCTTTTTTTGTATGTCGGTGCACCTATAGTCCTGAAAGTTGTATTAACATTGTATTTTTCTATTTAAAATGTGAATTGATTACAGTTTAAGATAGTCAAATCCTAAACTTGTGGTATAATTTAAGTATAATGAAAGTAACGTATGATTTTCTGTCCAATGTTGCTCAAACAATACCAGGGGATTTTGCGATCTATCAAATTATACAGAAAGACGTGAAATTTCTCTTCTATTCAGATACACTCCCTCATTTGTCTGGATATACAAAAGAAGAGTATGGTCACTATATTAAAAAGTCACCGCTTGATGTTGTTTTGGAAAATGATCGTTCTCAAATTGATTATCGGGTGCATCAATTTGTAGAAGGAACACAGGAAATCGAATTTTCATTTCGTATTATTCATAAGACTCGAGGACAAGTCTGGGTCAATCTAAAGACTCGTTTTTTAGGTGAGCTTGATGGTTTTCCTGTTTTACTTGGTCTGATTACCCCGCTTACAGAATTATCTGATAATTTCGCATATCTGCTTAATCGTAGTGATCGAGGTCTGTATGTTATCGATAAAAAAACGTATGAAGTACTTTTTTGTAATGATACCATACGGTTATTACACAAAGATAAAAGCTTTATAGGTAAAAAATGCTATGAATTTATAACTGAGTCTCATGAGCAATGTCCTTGGTGCAGTATCGATAAAATCTGTAATGGTTGTTATAACTCAAAACAAGAGTATGCTCCTGCATTACATAAATGGTTCCGTATCGATTGTTATGAATTAAATTGGCGCGGTCATGATGCCATCGCAATATACAGTTTGGATATTACTGATTCTGTCAAAGAAACGCGGGCCTTGCAATTTGACAGAGAAAATCTTCTGATGACAATCAATAATATTTCGATAGGTATTGGCGTTTGTCTCCTAAAAGACAACCAGCGTCAAACAGTTGCGATAAATGAAAGACTGAGAACTTTGCTGTCATTCCAGGGTGATGATCTGTTCATTAATGATGAAAATCTAAAACAATGTGTTTATCCTGATGACAGACCAGAGATTGCTGCTGCTTTTCATCAGTGCGTTTCGGCACATAAAAATAATAAAATCGATTTTCGATTTAAGAGACCTGATGACAATGTATATAGTTGGTATCGGGCTGATTTGAATGTTATTGATCATAAAGATAGTACTTTCTTTTTGTATTTATGTGTGACAGATATTACTGAAGAAAAAGAAGCTGATGAAAGTATTAGACGTACTCAAAAATTGTATGCATCTGCAATTGAAGAGGCAAAACTCTCGATTTGGGAGTATGATATCCCTAATCATCGTATTATACCAAGTGACTTACGTTTTAGTACTGCAAAAAGTATTCTAGAAACTGATGGCATAATCGAAAATGTTCCCCAGGCTTTATTGCCTCCTATTGAAGAAAGTTCACATGATAAATTACTTGCAATGTATCATGCCATTGATTCAGGAGCATCTCATGCGTCCTGTGAAATATGGTTTAAGTCGGACAAAAATGTGGAAAAACAATGTGAACATATCAGCTATGTAACTGAATATGATGCACATGGTATTCCTGTACGGGCGTTTGGTATTTCTCAGAATGTGACACGCCGCAAAAAAGAAGAAAAAGCCTATCGTACGTTGATACAGCATTTAGGGGAAACCATAAGCAATGCCATGAGCGTGGTACACCTCAATCTCTCTAAAAATCGCTGTTTGAGCATACAAAGTTATAGTTCGGTTATTCTTCAACGACAAAATAAAGTAACGGCAGATGAGTTTTTTAATGCGGTTGCAGACGATATTATTGATTCTCGTATTCGTATGGACTTTAGAGAGACTTTTTGTTGTTCCAAACTGATAGAAATGTTTTTAGGAGGAGTCTCTCAGACGAGTATCGATTATCCTGTGTTGTTTAATTCAGATAATCAAATTCATTGGATACGGGGAACAATTAGTTTTGTACGCAATCCGTTTACTGATTCAATTGAAGCAGTGTCTTATGCTACTGATGTCAGCGAAGAAAAAAAGAATGAAGCTATTATTGAGCATATTACAACGACTAATTTTGAGTACATCGCCTTGATAGACATAACAAGTAAAACAATTGAAGTTCGTAATTATCGTTTTGAACTATTTGGAGATTTGCAAACAACGGTCTTCGATTTTGAGTACTGGCGTCATAATGTTTGTGGGCGATATGTTATTGATAATCGAAAAAAACTCTATGAAGAAAAAACGAGTCTCCAGACAATCGTCAAAAACTTGTGTTTAAATGGGGAGTACTCCTTTGTCGGTGTATTAAAAGGCAAAGAAGGGGATACGCGTCATCAGGTACATTGTTCCTGGCTGACAGAGCGACATAATAAAATTTTGGTTGTTCGTACGGATATTACAGATGCATATAGAGAAGAACAACACCAGATGCAGCAATTACAGGATGCGTTGACACAGGCAAAAGAGGCTAATCAGGCTAAGAGCGAATTTGTCTCGCGTATCAGTCATGATATACGAACACCGATCAGTATCATCAGTAATATGACCAGTTTTGCCCTTGAAGATATCCATGATGAAGAAAAGCTGATAAATGATTTGCATAAGATACGATCGGCAAACGTATTCCTTTTAAGTTTGATAAACGATGTGCTCGATATTTCAAAGATTGACAGTGGCAAGATTGAACTTAAAAAAGAACCATACACATATGAGGAGTTTATATCAAACATCCGTAATATGTTTGAGCCATTGTGTGCTGAAAAACATATTTATTTTTCAATAAGTAAAAAACAAACAACTACTGTTATCCTGATTGATAAGATACGACTTAATCAGATTGTCCTTAATCTTTTGTCTAATGCGGTTAAGTATACTCTTGCGGAAGGAATCGTATTTTTTGAGGCTGATGGTGAGTATACTGATGACGGTAGATTTATTTTGCAATTGCGTGTAAAAGATACTGGTATCGGTATGAGTAAAGCTTTTCAAAAAAAGATGTTTGATGCATTTTCTCAGGAGTTTGAAAACCCTTATCGCTCTCATGCTATAACTGGTACTGGCTTAGGCTTACCTATCGTAAAAAAGATAGTTGATTTGTTTGGAGGAACAATCAGAGTTGAAAGTGAGATAGGAAAAGGTACCGATATATATGTCAATATTCCAGTAGAACTGTATACCCCTGAAAAAGACATAAAAGACATAAAAGACATAAAAGACATAAAAGACTACCTCTCTGCCAAAGTATTGGTTGCAGAAGATAATGGAATTAACCGTGAAATTGCCCGTCGTATGTTGGAAAACATGGGCTTGACAGTAGAGATAGTCGAAGACGGCAAAAAAGTTGTTGATACCTTTGCTTCTGCTCCCGATGGTACCTATTCCCTTATTTTTATGGACATACAGATGCCATTTATGGACGGATATGAAGCAACCGAAGCTATCCGCCAGATGGATCGGCCAGAAGCAAAAACTATACCTATTATTGCGATGACAGCAGATGCCTTTGCAGAAGCTGAAAATCGGTGTAAAGTAGTTGGTATGAATGGTTACATTACAAAGCCTCTCGATCCTGTAAAAATAAAAGAATATCTAGTCAATTACTTTACGAGTAAAAACCTATAATGTTTGCACCTTTTTCGCAGGAAGAGGCAAAAGCAAAGTGTCAGGAACTGTGCGCTCAATTAGATACGGGTATAGTTTGCCTGCAACAGATTACGGCGGTAAGCAGTGAGAGGCGTGATCAGGGCGTGATGCTTGGTGTGTTGCTGTGCCGAAATGCTGATGGTAACGAGGTCGTATTAAAGACTGTATCGGGAATAAGCAAACAATTGGCATATGTACATAAAAATGACATTCCATTAAACGAAGTACTCGTTCCTCCGGTTGTTGATGCAATGGTAATAGCAGACAGTCTTGCCAAAAATGACGCTGAGATCCATCGCTTGACCTATGAAATTGGAGCCTGTCATAAGCATGGGAGTGTACCACAAAAATTAATACAGCAGCGTAAGCGGTTAACACAAGAGTCGCTTGATAAAGTCTATGCGCTCTATAGTTTTTGCTGTGCCGATGGCTCGGTAAGAACACTAGGCTCCATAGCAAAGGAATATTACCGTAGCAAGAAAAAAAATCCTGATACGCTCCCTCCAACAGGTACTGGGGATTGTTGTGCTCCTAAACTATTGCATTATGCCTTTAGTCATCAGTTAGTGCCGTTTAGTATGTGTGAGATGTATTACGGGGCTGCTGGAGAGAGTAAAGGAAGAATTAACGGTGAAGTGTATCCTCCGTGCGATGAGCGTTGTGGTATTTTGCTTCCAGCCATGCTGGGATTACGTATTTTATATCGCGATAAGGATATCATTGTTGTTAACAAACAAAGTGGTGTATTAAGTGTGCCTGGAAGGGGGCCTGATAAGCAGGATTGTATTGTGAACCGAGTAAGACGTTTGTTTCCTGATTGTATTGAGCAGCCATCAATTCATCGACTCGATATGGAAACAAGTGGTTTACTGGTACTTGCTTTTACAAAAGAAGCTCATCGAGCTATTTCGCGCCAATTTGAAGATGGTCTGGTACAAAAAAAATATGAGGCATTACTTGATGGCGTGCTTGCTAAAAAAGGAATTGCTTCCGATGGTACTATGGAATTGTTTTTTCGTCTTGATGTTGATAACCGGCCTCATCAGATATGGGATGCCGTATATGGCAAAAAAGCGATTACGGAGTGGCATGTGCTTGATGTCGAAAAATACCATGCTCCAGATGGCTCTGTACGTAATGCAACACGAGTTATGTTTGTACCTCATACAGGAAGGACGCATCAGTTGCGACTGGCAAGTGCTGATAGTCACGGTTTTGCTATTCCTATTATCGGAGATACTTTGTATGGCACCTGTGCGCCAGGTGAGCGATTGTGTTTGCATGCAACCTATCTACGCTTTACCCATCCTACGACAGGTACTGTGATGGAGTTTGAAAGCGAAAGCGAGTTTTAAATACATAACACTATAGTGCTACTGGTGAGTCTATACGCTTATACTTTGCAAGGAGTGCTTTGACATCATAGGGAATTGACGAAAACTTACCAAAGAACTCGTCAAAATCGATGATGCCATCATCAAATTTTTGTTCAAGTATATCATCGATACTGTCTCCTTCTGCATAGTCTGCTGCACTTTTATACATGCTGTGTTTTTTGATAAATAATGCAAGTACAGCTTCTTTCATGTCATCAGGAAAGGTCTCGTGTCTAAAACCTGCGGTATACGAGATTTCTACTTGGTGATTATTGAATCTGTCGCTGCTAAATCGTATTCCGTTGATACTGGTATCAACAGTGTATTGATCTGGTTTGATGGCGACAGATCCAATAGAAAAAAAAGCATGTGCTGAGATGATGGAGATAACAGGTAGTTCCGAAAGAATAAGGATGCCGTTATGCACTATTTTAGTTTCTATGTAGTGTTCGGGGTCGAGCGTCCTTCCGATATAGTCTTTCATATCTTGAAACGAGTCTTTGAGTAACCTCATGTCGATAGGTTTGTCTATCTTTTTTAATTGTAATAAGGCTGCCACATAGTCATATTCTAATAGTGCATTTTGTGATTTTCGTTTTTTTCCTATACCTGCATCAAACATACTCAGCTATCCGTATTACTTGGAGTAGAATTCAACAACCATCTGGTCATTGATTTGCACAGGAATTTTATCCCTTTGTGGTATGCTAGTCAGTTTACCAGAAAAGGATTCCTCATTGCGTTCGATATAGTCATAGGTTGGTTTTGAGTCTGATAAAAAGCAACTCTTAAATTGAGGACTCTTGCGTGATTTTTCACACAGGGAAATGACTTGTCCAACTTTAATGCTGTAAGACGGAATGTTGATACACTTGCCATCGACAAGGATATGTCCATGATTGACCATTTGACGAGCCATACGAATGGAATTGGCAAATCCAATGCGATATACAAGATTGTCAAGGCGACGTTCTAGGGCAATGATCAATGCGGCACCTGTTTTCTCAGATGACTTTGTTGCGTTTTGATAGTAACGTCGTAACTGGCGTTCCAATATGCCATAGTATGCCTTAACTTTTTGTTTTTCGATGAGCTGTAGCCCATATTCAGAAATTTTGTGGGTGCGTTTAAAGGCTGGATCATTGGCACGATTCATTGCTTTTGGATGTCCACATACGTTTACACCAAGGCGACGACATTCTTTGAATCGAGGCCCTCTTCTTGTTGCCATGTTTTACTCCTTTTGATAATAAGAATTACTATTAACAAATGTTAGACTATGCTAATAAGTGTAAGAATATCGTATTTAAATAGCTGTGACAAGAGGGGAGGAATATGTGTTTCTCTGTAGCATTAGTTTTATGTGCAACATTGCATATCCTAAAAATATCCACTATTATAAAAGGTATGGGTATTGCTAATAATTCATTTGACCAACTAGTGTCAGGCTTGTCTCATGACGAACGCCTTGCAATGCTAAAAAATATTCAAGATACAGCAAGGGCTGTTGAAGTACAAACTTTTGCACTTCCTGAGTCTGAGAGCAATGCTGTTGTTCCCTTGTCAGAAGAGTATGTTCATGAGGGATTGTTTTATCGTATTTGGATATGGATACGTTCTTTTATTACTGGTGTTCCTAAAAATGAAGTATATAATGAAGATAAGGTCGCTCGTTTAGCATCTGAAGTTTCTCGTACCTATGCAGGACTTATAGATTATTCTCATGAGTTTTTGTTGCAGTCGTTTTATGAAGATTTGGTAGAGTTGCGCTCTTGTGCTGCTTTTTTTAAGCCATATCTTGATCGTGTGACAGAAGATCCTGGGGCATTTTATGCCTATCTTGGTATTTTCTTGATGGCTGATATGACGGAGTCTCTCAATGATGAGACCGATCCGTTTAATTTTCCTATTACCACAACAATTAATAGAGAGCGACGTGTTACCTTATTACACCGCATGGAAGAGATATTAAAAACGATATCTGCTGATGACCGTGCCGCTATGTATGAAGGTGTATCTGGAGCTGAGTGGTTGCGGCAATTTTGCAGTTTGCCATTTGACCGTTTTATCAACTTGTTTACTAAACTTGATGATACTCATAAGGTATGTATGTTTGCAAACATTGGTACTGAGATGGAACAGTTTGCAAAAGTACTGTGTGCAGGTAAAACGGTTACCGGTGAGCTATTGGAAACATTGTTTTTGTATACCCATCGTGATGCAGAAAATGATGGCGAGCCTATCCACACATTTTTAACTACTGCTCAGTCGTATCTATCTGCAATGCACGTATTTGTTAGTACCGTACCAATGCGTTCTTTGTCTGCCATTGTGTATAAAGACGCAGCTTGGCAGCCGGATGTGTTTGGTGGTGCGGAAGATTGGTTTTTAAAATTTAAAGAGTCCTGGAAAAAACTATTTGACCGCCGCTGGAATCTTTGGGTACAAGCATGCCGTAAAGAAGCTCAACGTCAAACCTTGCATAACCAGTTTGGCTTGGAGCAATTTCCATCTCTCCCTTATCACCCATGGGAAGGTGACTGGAAAGATATCAAATTCCATTATGAGCTTACTGCTGGATTTTTGCATTGGTTTATGGAAAATCGGTATGATGTGGTAATTCAGGCAATAAAGACCTTACTGCTCAAAGGTATTTTTAGCTATCCAGAAAACAAAGAGGAACTGGTTAGTGCTACAAATACCTTGTCACGTCTTGAGCTTGAGTCAAGGCAGTTTGTCCATAGCTTGTCTCCATCAGGAGAAGTGGGTTTGATACTTGAAAAACTCTCTGGCGAAAAAATACGTACGTTACAGGGACAAAATAAAATAGAATCAGTGGTGTCAGCTGCGGAACAGTCGGTTAAGAAATTTCAAGGTGATTTTTGTGATGCGTGTCGCTCTGTTTTGGCAATTCTTGCAGGAGCGTTTGAAGAGTCGGCCAGTAAGGATTATGGTCCGGTTAAAAACTTACGTTTGATAAAAACTGCTGACAATCATGATTTTGTCGAGGAATTATACGATATAAAGGCATTGCTTTCTGATACACTTGAGATGATTAATCAAATTGAAGTGATTGATGCAACTGGCGCCAAGGCTCAGGAATAATTATATGAGTGTATCTGATTCGGCAATTCATCATTTCTCTGTAGCAAAAGAAATAGAAGATGAGGCTCAGGAGCTTCATCGTAAATATATTTTACATACGTTTTATAAAGATGGTAAACCGCTTATTGGTGAGGGAATCCCGCGCTGGGGCATGAGTTTAAAAAGTGCTGGATCGATGCGTTTTCGTTGGACTGATATAAACACCAATCGTTCAGTGTTTTTAAAGTATCTGTTTTCGACAATAGGACTGGAACCAATCTCGGTAGAACTGATGCATTCGCAAGATGTTCTTTCATTACATTTTCCAATGGACTCCATGTTTAAAAAAGCAGATGGGATGATTACAAACAATAAGCAGTTTGTACCTGTCATTACCGTTGCTGACTGCATGCCTATCTTTTTGTTTGATCCTGTTACTGGGGTATTTGGATCATTGCATTCTGGATGGAAAGGTACTGGAATTTGTGTAAAGGCACTTGAAAAGGCTCATAATGAGTATGGTCTTAATGCGGCAAATGTCTGTGTGGTTATGGGACCTCATATTCGTGATTGCTGCTATGTCGTTGACGAAGAACGTGCTGCCTATTTTAGCAATACCTTTACTCCAGACTGTGTAACTCCGGTTACCAAAGAAGAACTTGAAGGTACTTCTGCAGATCCAGACTGGAATACCGATGGTAAAAAACTGTTTAGATTATCTCTTGAAAAGGCAAATACACATCTTTTGCTCAAAGCGGGGGTTCCTGCAGGTAATATTGCGGTAGCAACAGATTGTACGTGCAGTAATCAGGTGTTTGGTTCATTTAGGCGCGAAACATCACAAGTCTCTTCTGAGTCTGACCGCTCTTTGAAACAAAATCACTTTACTGTACAGGCTGCATTCTGCGGGTACTTCTAAAAGACGGTAATATCTGTTATTATAGCGTATTATGGCAGATATTAAGAATGACTGTCGTGCTATAGTTTGCGCGGCATTAAATCAGTTTAAGACAGAAAAAAATATACAGGCAGACGCTATCAGTGCACAGGCAATTGCTGTAGAAACTCCTCCCAAACCTGAAATGGGTGATATCGGCATGCCAATGTTCCCTTTTGCAAAAACACTTCGCATGGCACCTCCTGTAATAGCCCAATCAGTTGTGCAGATTATACAGAATGCATCAGAATTAGGTGGAGTAAAGCCTGCTTCCATCGGAACTTTTATTCAGGTTGGCCCCTATGTTAACGTTAAGTTGAACAAGGCGGATGCCGGGGCTTCTATCCTTAAACGCATTGCAGAGCAGGGCGACTCTTTTGGCAGCTTTGATGATACCGGTGCAAAGCCATTTGCCGATCGCCGCATCATGATAGAGTATTCCAGCCCTAATACAAATAAACCTTTGCATTTAGGCCACATGCGTAATGATGCCCTTGGTGAGAGCGTCAGCCGTATTTTAAAAAAGGCTGGAGCGGAAGTATACAAAGTTAATATCATTAACAATCGTGGTATCCATATCTGCAAAAGCATGCTTGCTTACAAACTCTTTCATGAGCCAAAAAATGAGACTCCTGAAAGTCTTGGCATGAAAGGTGACCACTTTGTCGGTCAGTGCTATGTCGAGTTTGATAAATATCAAAAAGAACATCCGGAAGCCAATGATCAGGCAGCTCAGATGCTTGTAAAATGGGAGCAGGGTGACCCAGAAATTCACAAACTGTGGAAGCAGATGAATGATTGGGCTATCGGCGGTATCAAGGTTACCTATGACCGCACCGGTGTGTCATTTGATAAGCTCTATTACGAAAGCGAAACCTACTTAAAGGGTAAGGCTGAAATCCAGAAAGGTCTGGAAAAAGGCATATTCTTTAAGGCAGAGGATGGCTCCGTCCGTATTGATGTTACCGAAGCCGTTGGTGCCGGTAAAGATGAAAAAGAACATGAAAAGGTCTTGTTGCGTAAGGACGGTACCTCGGTTTATATAACCCAGGATATTGGTACTGCCATTAGCCGTCATGATGACTGGGCATTTAATCAGTTGGTCTATGTTGTTGCCAGTGAGCAGATTTATCACTTTAAGGTATTGTTCTATATTTTGCGTAAGCTCGGATTTGACTGGGCAGAAAAACTCTATCATTTAAGCTATGGTCTGGTTAACTTGCCAAGCGGACGCATGAAGAGCCGTGAAGGTACTGTTGTTGATGCCGATGACTTGATTGATACACTCCATGCAGATGCTCTGACAGAGATTAAGGCAAAGGGACGCGAACAGGATGTCGGTAATCCTGATGACGTTGCAGAAAAAGTAGCGCTTGCTGCCTTGCATTACTATCTGTTGCAGGTAACTCCGATAAAAGATATGCTCTTTAATCCTCAGGAGTCACTGTCATTTAATGGTAATACTGGACCATATTTGCAGTATATGGGAGCACGTATTGCTTCTATTTTGCGCAAGGCTCAGGAAACTGGCGTTGCTGTTGGTACTCCAGAAGAATCAGCAGCCCTTTTGACAGCAGATGCTGAGTGGGATTTAATCAAGGCTTTGGGTGAATTCCCTGCAACTGTTGCTAAAGCTGCAGGCAACTTTGATCCAAGTGTTATGACAGGCTATCTCTATGAGGTAAGCAAGTTGTTCAGCAAGTTTTATCAGCAGTGCCCCATTTTGGCAGCTGATAGCGATGAGCTAAAACGGGCCCGTCTGTTCCTGTCTCAGTGTACATTGACCGTACTTAAGAGTGCTATGGATATGGTACTCGTACCATACCTGGACAAAATGTAAGATAGAGTGGAGGAGTTGCCCTGTTTGGGTAGCTCCTCTATGCATAGCTACAGTAAGTAGGCTTCGGCCCATTCGTAGACACGATTAAAGTAATCAGAGATTTGAGACAGCGCCTTATGTGCTGCTCGTGAATCTTGTTCAAGTAATAGGCGGAATGTGCTGCCATCAATGCGCAGGAGCATACAGTCTGAGCTGGAAACCGCTTCTTCATTCCGTTGTTTATTCATGATACATGCTAGTTCCCCAAAAAACATACCGTCTGAGTACGTCGTCACAGAATTGTTACGGTGCATTTCGATAGAGCCTTTTGCAATGTAATAGACGTCCATTGATGTATCACTATAGGTATATATAGTCTCACCGCTTGTACAGGTGAGGATATTTTCTTTTTGATGTAATAAATAATCAGGTCTGATAAAAAGTTTTCGGATACAGATTGAAGCAATGTCGGCTTTTTCTTCAGCAGGCATGATGTATAACTGACCTAACAAGAGCATGTCAAAATACTGTACTACATAAATAAATTCTGCAAAAACAAAGAACAGGATTGAAAAAATAAATGCGTCCAGAAGCAATAAGACAAACTGGCTTAATACGCCATAAATGATATCGATGTTGTCTTTGTTGAGTACCGTGTTCATGATCCGTGCGGCAACCCAGAAGGAAATGATGCAGAGTATGCCGGCAAACAGGCAGAGTAAAAAATGTGGCTTGGTACGCGAAAATATCCTATATCCAATCGAGATGAGTAATAAGGAAATATAATAAGGCAAGGTGGTTATGAGATGTCCCTGTGCTGCCTGCATGAGTTTTGGAAATGAATTATAGAGCGGGTCAAAAATAGGCAGCGACAGCAATGTCTGAGCCGATACCAGGATAAACATCAAGCTTGCAATAAGGATGACCAAAAGTACCTCACCACCAAAGATGATGATTTGTGATGCGACTGGTCGGGGAGGAACTGCACGGTGAAAAATACGATACATGCCGTCCATTATCGAAGCAAAAAAGCGTCGTGCCATCCAGATAACCGTAATGATAATGGTGACTTCGACCCTGCCGATGGTACCGATGTGTCGTATGGTATTTATAACGGCATCTAATTGGATTATGTCGCTAAACTGTTGTACGGCAAGAATGATAGTATCAAGCGTCGATGGGGATGCATGGAGTATCCGTATCAATATGATACAAATAAGGATTGCTACAGGAATAAAAGAAAAAAGGAATCCGAAAGCACACGCACTTGCATACGCAACAAGATTGTTACGTATGAAGTACGATGCAGTCAGATAAATTGATTGCAGAGCCGTGCGCAAAGTAAGCGCACGTTGCGTTTTAGAAGTCTGCAAGTTTTGGTGCTCGTGGATATGGAATAACATCGCGAATATTTGCCATACCTGTCACATAGCGTAAAAGTCTCTCAAAACCGAGACCAAATCCGGCATGAGGAACCGAACCAAAGCGGCGGAGATCCAGATACCACTCATAGTTTTGCATGTCCATGTTGCGGTCATTGCAAGCTTTAAGCAGTTTGTCAAAGTTTTCTTCGCGCTCGCTGCCACCGATGATTTCGCCCAGTCCTGGAACCAGTACGTCAACGGCTTTTACGGTTTTATTGTCATCATTGAGCTTCATGTAAAAAGCTTTGATTTCTTTTGGATAGTTGTAGACCATAACCGGTGACTTGCAGATTTGCTCTGTCAAATAACGTTCATGCTCTGTCTGTAAGTCACAGCCCCAATATGGCTTGTACTCAAAAGCATCAGCATGTTTTTCAAGCTCTGCGATAGCCTCGGTATATGACATACGTTTAAATGGTGTCTCGACAACATGTTTGAGCATGTCGATAAGTCCTGGCTGGATGCGCTTATCAAAGAATGCCAAGTCTTCGCTACATTTGGTCAATGCCCAGTTGAGCAGGTATTTGACAAATTCTTCCTCGATATCCATGTCGTCATCAAGATCAAAGAATGCCATTTCTGGCTCGATCATCCAGAACTCTGACAGGTGGCGAGGAGTATTTGAGTTTTCGGCACGGAAGGTAGGTCCAAAGGTATAGACTCTGCTCAGTGCGGTTGCAAGTGTCTCTGCTTCGAGCTGGCCGCTTACGGTAAGGCTTGCTTTTTTACCAAAGAAGTCTTTGCTGTAATCGACGAGAGAAGCTGCAGTACTTGGGTCTTTACCTTTTGCACCTGCGGTAACACCAATTTCTGCAATTTTTTCAAGAGAAAGGGTTGTTACCTGGAACATTTCACCGGCACCTTCTGCATCACTGCAGGTGATCAGTGGGGTGTTGATGTATTGGAAGCCGCGCTCCTGAAAGAATGTATGTACGGCATATGCCATTTGGTTGCGCATACGGTATACGGCACCAAAGGTGTTTGTACGGGCTCTCAGGTGTGCGTTTTCACGCAAGTATTCCATTGACATCTTGTTCTTTTGCAATGGATATGACTCTGATGGACACTCACCAAGTACGGTAAGTTTTTCAAGAGTAACTTCTACAGCCTGTCCGCTGGCAGGAGACTCGATAAGAGCTCCCTCGGCTTTTACTGATGCACCGGTAGTAATTTTTGCAAGTGCACTTTCGATATCTGTAGGATTAGCATTTTGAGATGGATTATTACGGTCAAAGGTGAGCTGAATTGAAGCAAAGCAGGAACCGTCGTTTACCTGTATAAATACGAGATTTTTAGAGTCACGTTTTGTGCGTACCCAGCCGCATACGGTAACGGTGCGACCGTCTGGTTTGGATGTTAATAAATCCTTTATTAATTGTGGTTTCATATAGTAGATTGTAGTAATTTCTCTGTATTAGTGCAAGCACCGCACTAATACACGCATTTTTACGCTTGATATAGCCAAGTTGCTGACAACTTGATTGATGGCAACTTGTTTGTAATTTGACAAATAGCGATTTAGATTTTAGAATAATTACAGGTTTGTGATACTCTACTTGTTCTGTTGTCTGCGATACATGTCGCCTTTTACCGTGTTTACTGCACATAAAATACGACTGGAGACTATATGCGAAAATCCCTTAGACTTAGTTTGATTTTGTTCTGTTCTGTTCTGTTGCTTGTATCATGCTCAGAACTGTTGAAGGACTCTGATGATACATCGACACTAACCTTAAACTTTAACGGAGCTGGTCTCCGTAGTGGTTCCCGTAATGTCACTGCTGACAGCGCCGATACTACGAGCTACTGGATAACGGTAGCAATTTCAGGAGATTACACGGGCAGTAAAACCGTTACCGTAGATGGCAGCCCAACTACCTGTCAAGTGGTGTTTGATGATATTACTCCTGGCTCAAGCATATCTATTGAGGCAAATGTCTTTAGCCTGAATAATCGTAGTTATGGCTGTCATAAGTATACAGGCAGCACATCCAATGTTGCAGTTGGTCCTGGGCAGACTGATGTAAGTATTGCAATGAGGAGTATTGAGACGGATTTTGCCTCCTATCTTAAATCTGGTCAAAGTGCTGAGGATAATGTTGGCAATCAGACTCACCAAGTTCGCTTGTATGAAAATGGTAAATATGTAGTAATTTATGCTAACACCCTAACCGAAGATATCCTTTCCGAGGGCTTGTATGAGGGAGCCCTTGATTCCAATGGTACGATTTACCTTAAGGAGTATGTGTACAGAAATATTACTGTTACA
Organism: Treponema sp.; assembly: GCA_024695475.1. Lineage (GTDB taxonomy): Bacteria > Spirochaetota > Spirochaetia > Treponematales > Treponemataceae > Treponema_D. The sequence goes on along the minus strand of JAILIC010000075.1, from coordinate 31,116 downwards.
CAAAATGCTGATACTGGTACTTCAAGTTCAGCTTGGGGAGAATATGTATTTGCCGAAGCTCCCAAGACGGTAGAAGTAATATATGAACACTATTCTGATGCGCCGGCAGTTATCTCTAAGTTTAATTTTACCAGTGCCAACAGTGGAATACATTTTTATCCGTGAATTTTTCTCATGGTCAAACTGTGTGATATATGCCCTGTTTTACGACAGCATAAGCTTGATATTATGAATGGCGTTATCCGACCTTAGTAATAGACCATCACTAGTCCAAGTGACACCCTTTCACTAACCAAGGTGACAGACCATCACTAGTCCAAGTGACAGACCGTCACTAGTCCAAGTAACAGACCGTCACTAGTCCAAGTAACACCCTCTCACTAACCAAGGTGACAGACCGTTATTGATATGAAAAACTGTCACGATTTTGCAAAAAATTTTTATTCTCCCTGAGGAACAGCGTTGTTCAAACTTTTGTTGCGATAATTCAGGTCTGTACGTAAGGTATAGCCCTGATTTTCCCAGAAGGTATTTGCAGTATCATTATCCTTAAAAACAAGTCCGAAAACCTTAGTTATACCTTCGGATTTTAGAGCTTCTTCTGCCTTTTGAACAAGCATACGTGCGATTCCCTGCCGTCGGTAAGAAGCATGTACGCACATGTGATGAATTATTCCTCGTCTGCCGTCATGTCCGGTAAGGATTACACCAACAACTTCAGGAGCGTTTTCCGAGTCTTTTGAAATGGCGATAAAACAGGTGTCAGGATTTCGCTTTAAATACCGTGCAATTCCCTCTCGGCTGTCATCAACTGGATTTAATGCCCGCTTTGACTGCTCCGTACTGTTCCAAAGTGCAAGAATTTTATCATAATCGTCGATTGTAACAAGTCTTGTTGTGATACTCATTTTATTCTCTCCTATTTTCAGTATAATACATCGACGGTCCCTTTTGTAAAGACTCTAGTATAATATGTTTGATGTTTGACAGACTTTGATTTTGATTTTAGAATAATTACAGGTACGGTAATGTTGTATCACAGCCTGCTTACAAAGACTGGAGAGTGTATGAGAAAATCCCTGAGACTCTGTTCTGTTCTGTTCGGTTCGGTTCTGTTATTAGTATCATGTTCTGATTTGATGGGACGTGAAGATGGCAATGGTACAGTTACCTTAAGTTTTAATGGTGCAAGTTTTGCAAATAACTCTGCGCGAAATGTCACTGCAGATCTTACAGATTATGATAGTTATTGGATATGCGTATCTATTTCTGGGGATTACACTGGCAGTAAAACAGTAAAAGTATCTGAAAGTCCATCTACTCAACAAGTGGTATTTGATGATGTGCCAACGGGATCTAATATAACCATTAATGCGAATGTTTTTAGTCAAAGTTTTTCTCCTCATGGGTATCATAAGTTTACTGGCAGCAAGTCAAATGTATCTGTTGGTTCTGGCCAGACCAATGTAAGTATTACAATGAAAAGTATAGAGATGGATTGGCAAATTACTCAAAAACACTATTCAAATATAAATGGCGGAGAATACAGTCTTTACTTATTTGAAAATGGTAAATTCGTATTGCAGAGTAATACGGCTGGCACTAACGTTTCCGAAGGTTTATATGAGGGAGATATGAATACCAGTGGTACTCTTTCATTAAAGGAATATGTTTTCGTAAATTATTCAATAGATGGTGATGGAAATATGACTTGGGGTAACGTTACGTTTGTTGAAAGTCCTCAGTCAACATCGGTGCCATATTCTTTCTCTGGTGATAATATCGCTGAATTTACCTTTACGAGTGCAAGTGGGTTGTTCTTCAAGCCTAGTGTATAATACCTGATTTCCCTAACATTCCTGACACCTCCACCCATCTCAGCCATAATAGCTGGATATGGGTGGTAGCTATTTCCCCTTTTGATAAATCACGCTTCTATTCTTGTTCTTCTGACAAGAAATAGGTCTTCATGCGGCCTTTGCCTTTGACTTCGATCTCGATAGGAGCATCATAGGCAAACGTATCTTTTGTCTGCTTCCATGTATATTCTGTTACATGGATGCGCCCCGGAATACCGGTACTTTCCATACGGCTTGCAACATTGACTGTGTCGCCCCAGATGTCGTAGATAAATTTCTTTTTACCGATAACGCCACCAACTAAATTGCCACTGTTTACACCGATACGTAGTTGCAGTTGCAGGTTATTGTCTTTGTTAAACTGATCTACAATTTGCAGCATTTTTTGTGCAAAGTGGAGCATCTGACTTGCGGCATTGTCCTGGATATCTTCAGTTAAGCCAGTTGCTGCCATATAAGAGTCGCCGATAGTCTTTATCTTTTCGATCCCTGTGCCATCGAGCGTGTTGTCAAACAAGGTAAACAGGGAATTGAGCAGGCTGACAACATTTTCTGCGGACATACTGTCAGATAATTTGGTAAAGCCAACTAAATCGGCAAAGAGTACACAGGCATTTGCATACTGTTTTGCAATCTGTTTGTCCGGATGCTCAGACAGCTCGACTGCAATTGGTTGTGGCAGGATATTAAGCAAGAGATTTTCTACTTTTTCTTTTGCCTCGGTTAAATCAATGTTAGCCTGTACCAAGCGTTCAGCTTGATTTTGCAGCTTGACGGTCTGGGCGGCAACTTCTTTTTCCAGTTTGTCCTGATAACGGAGCATTTGCTGGTAGCGATGCCAGAGGATGAGTGCAACGATTGCAACGATAATCAGGATAAAGATGAGCCAGCACCACCATATTTGCCAGATGTATGGCTTTTTAATGATGACCAATCCGTTTGAGTGAGCACTGGTAATGCCGTCTGTGTTTTGAGATTGTACGATAAACTCATACGTGCCAGGTATCAAGTTTGTATAAGAAACTTCCCGTTGGTTTGTCCATGCGGAAAACTCTTTTTCAAAGCCTTTAAGCTGGTATCTAAATTGAATCTGTTCTGGCGCGGTAAAGCTTAAACTGCTGAATTGGATGCGGATACGCTTGCCGGATGGGGGAATGATGATGTTGCTGTCAGAAAAATCTTGTTGATCATTATCAACATACACTGCTTGCAATACAGCGTATGGTAATGCACTGTTTGTAACTTTAACTGGATCGTAAATGGCAAAGCCGTCTGACAGGGTAAACCATAATCGGCCTACTTGGTCTTTCATGCTTAGAGACGTTGCAGTGACACCACCAGTACGTAATCCGTCTGATTGTCCAAAGAGCTTGGTCGAAAAATGAGTTATTTCGCCTTGGGCATACTGCTTTAATTCTGCAAACGAGGTTGCGGTAATACCTTGATTTGAAGTAAACCAAGCTCGGCCTGTATAGTCGGTAAGTATTTGAAACACTGCATCGATGCCAAGTCCTGATGTGGAGTTAAAGTTACAGATGGAGCCATCTTCTGCAATACGTGAAATTCCTGTACCTGTTGTTATCCAGATGGCATTGTCTTCCAATTTATGAATCTTGAAGATAACGTTACCGATTAATCCTGTATCGGTAGAATAGGTCTGTATTACTTTGCCATTTTTTAAGACAAAGACACCGCCACCATCGGTACCACCCCAGACGGTGCCATCATCATTTTCGTAGAGACACATGATGTACTCGTTTGGTAAGCCGTCGTCCATGTGGAGTGTTTGTATCGCTCCTGTTGCATGATCGACAATGCTTAATCCAACGGTGGTGCCAATATAGAGGTCGCCATTACTTATTTTTGTTGCAAGTCTGACCTTGTATCCTGCAAGTCCATCCTCAGGAGTCCACGTTCTGATAGTACCGGTAAGTGTGTCGGGAGAAGTTCCCCCTGTAATGGTAAACTCTACTTGTCCCAATTTGTTGTAGGTACTGACAAGAATGGTATTGTCATTTGTGAGCTCAACATGGCGTATGCGTACATCGGTACAAAAACGAGTCAGTTGATTTTCGATAAAGTGAGAAGTTTTGTAGTCATAACACAGCAGTCCGGTATCTGATCCGAGCCATACGGTTTGATGTACAGGATCATCGGCAATGGCATTGATGGCAGAATTGGTATGGACGGTTCGGAATTTGCTGAGTGTCAGTTTTTCGACGCCACCGCGGTCGGTGCCTATCCAGATGTTATTTTCTCGGTCTTCAAGTATGACGTTGACGTTGTTGTCAGATAAACCGCCTTCGTGGTCATAAAACGTAACTTCACCGTTGTGGAGGATGGCAATACCATTATCCATGGCAAACCAGTATGTACCTGTACTGTCTTGATAGATACAGTTGATGATGGTGCCTGATTGCACTCCATACCCGATGTCATAGACAGTTTCGCTATTGCCGTCGATTTTTATTGCGTAATGTGGGGCTATGCCAAACCAAAAGGTTCCCAGTGAGTCCTGCATGATGCAATCGACAATAGGCTCGTCAAATGATGTGATTCCCTTGTATTTGGAAAAGGTTCCGTCTGTATAAGTATAGATGCTTCCGGGTTTGAGGCTGCTTAACCAGATGCGGCCTGCGGTATCACAGTAGATTGTCTGTACGAGAATGTTTGACTCGTCGTATTCTTCCAAACCCTTTGGATGTACGAGATCCCATTGCGGTGTGATGTACGAAACTCCAGAAGCTGTACCTATCCATATATTGCCGTTTAGGTCCTCGGTGATTGCTCGTATGGAGTTATTAGGTAAGCCGTCTTTGGTAGTGTACATGATTACGTTGCCGTTTGGGCTGATGCAGGCAACGCCTTCATCGTTTGAGCCTGACCATATGTTGCCTTTTGAGTCTTGATACAAGATACGTGCAGATACAAAGTCGTATTTTGGGTCTTTGTTTCTGTTCATGACTTGGAAGTCCATGCCATCAAATCGGACAAGTCCAACATAAGTGCCAAAATAGAGGTAGCCGTTTTTTGCTTGTATCATGTCTGTAATATTGTTGCCTGGTAAACCGTCTGATGTTGTCCAGGTGCGATTAACAAAGTTGGTAATAAAATCGTTTTGCCTGTTTTGGGGAAAAGAACTTTGTGCTGTCAAAGGTATTGAGACTGATAGGATAAGTAAACAAATTAAGGGAAAAAACGAACGGTTGTTGCACATAATGCTTGCGAAAGTACTCCTGCTTACTCTTATACGGGCGTGTGCAGGAGATTTTCCTCCTTTACTTTTTATATTGCATATAAGTATAAATCATTCTTATATAGCTCGCAATTAAAAACTAACGTATTGCATTGAATCGCATATATTTGTATTATATGCGTATAGAATGTATAAATATACAAACTATTGTGTATAGTGCTGATGTCAAAATAGTGGAGGACCTTTAATGAATCTGAGCGAAAATGAATTTTTGCAGCGCCTTAGTGTACTTGCCTGTCATAATGATCCTATTAATCCCGATTTGTACGAAAAATATGACGTAAAACGAGGATTGCGTAATGCAAATGGTACTGGTGTTTGTGTTGGTTTAACTCAGATAGGTGATGTTGTCGGCTATAAACTGGAGCAGGGCAAAAAGGTTGCCATTCCAGGTAAATTATTATACCGAGGCTATAGCGTCGAAGATATGATTGCTGACGTAAAAAAGAATAACCAGTTTGGTTATTCCCAGTGCGTCTACTTGCTGTTGTTTGGACAATTGCCAAACCAGCAGCAGCTGGCTGAGTTTCATGAGTTCCTTTCGTCGATTCGTGATTTGCCCCCTAATTTTACCGAAGACATGATCATGAAGGCGCCTTCCAGTGATATTATGAACAAGCTGGCTCGTGGAGTACTTGCCAGTTATTCCTATGATCCTGATCCAGAAAATAGGGATGTTGCCAATGTGCTTCGTCAATGTTTGGAGTTGATTGCTCGTTTTTCTTCTATTGTCGCATATGCTTATCAGGCTAAAAGGCGATACTATGACGGGCAGTCAATGTATATCCATAATCCTGATCATTCGCTGTCTACTGCCGAAAACTTTTTGCGTCTTATCCGCAGTGATAAGCAGTTTACTCCTGAAGAGGCTCACCTACTTGATATTGCTTTGATTGTTCATGCCGAGCATGGTGGTGGTAACAACTCCAGTTTGACAGTCCATGTTGTTTCTTCTGCAGATACGGATACCTATTCTGCCGTTGCGGCTGCTGTCGGCTCATTAAAAGGTAGACGGCATGGTGGTGCCAATATACGCGTTGTTGAGATGATGGATGATATAAAGGAACATGTTCATGACTGGAGTGATGAAGCTAAGTTACGAGACTATCTGTATCAAATTGCAAAACGGAATGCCTTTGATAGATCTGGTTTAATCTATGGACAGGGACATGCTATTTATACGGTAAGCGATCCTCGTGCAACATTATTGCGTGATGAGGCTTCTAAGCTTGCAAAGCTCAAAGGTTTTGAAGATGAGTATAATTTGTACAGGACCATCGAGCGCATTGCACCAGAAGTTTTATATTCGATTCATGGCACTGATAAGTTAATATGCTCTAATGTGGACTTCTATAGCGGTTTTGTATATACTATGCTCAATATTCCTCGAGCGTTATTTACGCCTTTGTTTGCAATATCACGTATTGCAGGTTGGTCTGCCCATCGTATGGAAGAGCTTGTTGCCGGAGGTCGTATCTACCGACCTGCCTATCAAAGCGTATGCGAGGAACGTAAATACATACCGATTAAGGAACGTACCTAGTGTCTGAAAAAGCGTCCATAGAACGCCTTGATAAAATTCTCGCAAAAGAAGGGTTTGGAACTCGTAAAGATGTGCGTCGTCTTGCACGCGCAGGAACAATAACGGTAAATGGGGCGGTTGTCAAAGATCCATCCCTTCATGTGGATATAGAACATGATGTGATTACCGTTTCTGGTGAAGTTGTTACGATACAGCAAAATGTGTATCTCATGTTAAATAAATGCCAGAATGTCGTTAGTGCCAATAAAGATGGCGAACATGATACTGTCTTTGATTTGCTCGACGACTCATATCGTACGGGTGCCTGTCTTACTGATTTACATACTATCGGTCGCCTTGATATCGATACCGAAGGTCTGTTGTTATTGACGACAGACGGTGCTTTAACCCACACACTTATTTCCCCAAAATCACATATTGCAAAAACCTATATTGCCTATTTACGTGATACGCTGACAGAAGAACAGCGGCAGTCTTATATAGAGCGTTTTAAAGCGGGTATCCACATTGCCGCAGAAGGCAATGAGAGTGAAGCTGACTGCCAGAGCGCGCAACTGTCATGGAATGCAGATGTGACATATAATAACGCAACTCGTCCAGTTGCCTGTCTTACGATTTACGAAGGTAAATACCATCAGGTAAAGCGCATGTTTGCCGCTGTTGGTAATGAGGTGGTATTCCTTAAACGTATTGCAATGGGACAATTACATTTGGATGAGTCTTTGCAACCTGGGGAATACCGGGAGCTTACCGAAGAAGAATTAGCACTACTAAGGCAAGAGCAATAAAATAGATAACAGTAAAAGCGAGGGGGATTTTATGCTGTCCGATATCGAAATTGCACAAAAAAACAAAATGGAGCCGATAGCTTCAATTGCTGAAAAAATCGGTATTGCACAAGATCAGTTGGAATTATATGGTTCGTATAAAGCAAAGGTAACCATGCAAAAGCTACGATCTTTGCAAAGTAAGGCTGCTGATGCACAGCAGCGGGGTAAATTAATACTGGTAACTGCTATAACACCTACGGCTGCCGGGGAAGGTAAATCAACCGTGTCGATTGGACTGGGTGATGGATTACGTCAGATCGGTAAAAATGTGGTTATCGCATTGCGTGAGCCTTCTTTAGGCCCTTGTTTTGGTGTTAAAGGCGGAGCTTGTGGTGGTGGATATGCACAGATAGTGCCAATGGAAGATATCAATCTCCATTTTACGGGTGATATTCATGCCATTTCTATTGCAAATAATCTTATAGCGGCATTAGTTGATAATCATATACAGCAGGGAAATGAACTGGGAATCGATCCCCGTACTATTACATGGAAGCGTTGTGTCGATTTGAATGATCGTGAGCTGCGTAATGTCATCGTTGGCTTGGGTACTCGTATGGATGGTACTCCTCGTCAGGATCAATTTTGTATTTCTGTGGCCAGTGAGATTATGGCTATTGTTTGTTTGTCTCGTACTATTAGTGAGCTAAAACAGCATTTGAGTGATATTGTTATCGGGCAGAATTATAAAAAAGAAAATGTACGCTTTGGTGACTTACACTGTGTCGGTGCGGTTGCCGCATTGCTTAAAGATGCCATAAGACCAAATCTGGTACAGACACTTGAAAAAACTCCGGCGTTTGTACATGGCGGTCCTTTTGCTAATATTGCACATGGATGTAATAGTATCAATGCAACTTTGTGTGCATTGGCAACTGGTGATTATGTAGTAACCGAAGCGGGATTCGCTGCTGATTTAGGTGCAGAAAAGTTTTGTGATATAAAGTGCCGCAAGGCAGGCATTGCGCCGTCTGCTGTTGTTATTGTAGCGACGATCCGTGCATTGAAGATGCATGGTGGTGTTGCAAAGAATGCCTTGTCACAGCCTGATGTCGAGGCTTTGCGTGCTGGATTTGTCAACCTTGCAGTCCATGTTGAGAACATGAAGAAGTTTGGAGTGCCTGCAATCGTTGCCATCAATCGTTTTGTCAGCGATACCGAGGAAGAAATTGCTGTTCTCAAGGACTTATGTGCACATATTGGCGCTAAGGCTGTTTTGTGCGAAGGCTGGGAAAAGGGTGGTAAGGGCGTAACTGAACTTGCACATGAGGTTGTCGATGTGTGTGAACAGCATGCAGAAAGCGCTTTCCATTGTTTGTATCCTGATGAGTGGTCACTGCGTAAAAAGATAGAAACTCTTGCTGTTGAAATATATCGTGCAGATCATGTTGTCTTTGATGAAGTTGCTCTTAAAAAGCTGGAAAAATATGAGCAGCAAGGATATGGAACGCTACCTGTATGTATGGCAAAAACTCAGAATTCTATCAGCCATGATAAGAATCTACTCGGTGCGCCAAGTGGATACGCATTCCCGGTACGTGATGTACAATTGTATGCAGGTGCCGGTTTTGTAGTAGCACTTGCTGGCGACATAATGACCATGCCAGGCTTGCCTAAACGACCAGCTGCTCTCGATATCGATGTTGATGAGGACGGTGTCGTCTCAGGTTTGTTCTAAAATCTATGATCCTCGAAAGATTTGTAGACGTATAGTCATGACTCTTTCGAGGACTATGGCTTGTTATTTTTTGAGCTGCTCTTTGATTGCATTGAGCAGTTGATCGTATTCTGTAAATGCAGGTATCTGAGGGTAGTCGGCTATGATCTGCTCTGTTGAGCGGAAGAGATAACCAGCTTTTGATGCCTGTATCATGCCTAAATCATTGTATGAGTCTCCGGATGCAATAGTATCAAAACCAATGGACTGTAGTGCTTTTACAGTAGTCAGCTTGCTGTTTGCGATACGCATTTTAAATCCAGTAATTTCATTATCATTATTTACGGTGAGTTCATTACAGAAAATCGTCGGCATGCCAAGCTTTTTCATAAGTGGACCAGCAAACTGGGTAAAGGTATCACTGATGATAATTGTTTGACACAAACTGCGCAGTTCATCTAAAAATTCCTTTGCACCTGGCATAGGATCAATAGTGGCAATGGTATCCTGTATCTCTTTAAGACCAAGGTGATGCTCTTTTAGTATTCCGATTCGCCATTTCATTAATTTGTCATAATCAGGCTCATCACGAGTTGTCCTTTTTAATTCTGGAATACCTGATGCTTGGGCAAATGCGATCCATATTTCAGGAACAAGTACTCCTTCCAAATCCAAACATGTAATATACATGGCGAAATCTCCTTTTCTTGATAATTATTAAATATATGAAGTAATTATAACATAAAATGCCGTATGGGTCTATTTAGCATTGTGGACATGACAGCATAAAAAGAATAATATTACACAGTCATGGCACGCAAAAAATCTAAAAAAAATAAAATCCCGCAGGTGACGGCTATTATTGTTGGCACTTGTGCATTCTTATTAACATTGAGCATTGTTTTTCCTCAGTTGGTTGTAAATTCTTCCAAGCCTGCAGAACAGACTGTCACGGAGACTGTTGCCCCTGTACAAGAATCTAAAAAACAGGAAGAGGTAAAAAAAAGTGACGCAAAGAAGGTTGATGAAAAAAAGACTGAGCCAAAAAAAACTGAGCCGAAAAAAATTGAGCCAAAAACGCAACTTCCTCCAGTCGTTGTTGAGCCTGAAAAGCAGGCTCCAGTAAAGCAGCCGGAACCTGCAAAGCAGGCTCCTCAAAAACAAGAACCAAAGCCACAGGAACATAAACGTCAGGAAACTGCTCAGACGCCGGCTCCGGCCCCTGCACCAAAGCCGACCGTGACGCCGCCTAAAAAGAAAGAGTCCTTGATGGATATCCCTGCTGCAAAAAATAATGCATTGCTTATTTTTGTATTTGATGATGGCGGTCAGAATATACAGCAATTGCAAAAGATACTTACCATACCGTTTCCTATAACGGTTGCGGTATTGCCTGGACTGCCTCACTCTGTTGAATGTGCTGCTCTTGTACGTAAAAGTGGCAATGAGCTTATATTGCATCAGCCGATGCAGGCATTAAATGATAATGTAAATCCTGGTCCTGGAGCCATAAAGCCTGATATGAGGCTTTTTGACATTCAGGAGGTGGTACGCAAAAATATACAGGAAATTGGTCCTGTCGCAGGACTGAACAACCATGAAGGCAGTCGTATCATGGAAAATAAGTTGCAGATTGGCGCAGTCCTTGATGTTGCCTCAGAGCTTGGCATCTTCTTCTTGGATTCGCGTACTACGGTGGCAACTCAGGCACCGCAGGCAGCACTTGAACGTGATATGCTCATATATAGTCGAGATGTATTTCTTGATAATAAGCAAACTCAGGAAGAAGTTCTTAGTGAAATTCAGAAGGGGTTGGCAATAGCAAACAAGAAAGGGTATAGTATAATGATTGGTCATGTTTGGTCAGCAAACTTGATACCTTCGATTTTGACTCAGTTATATCCAGAGCTAAAAGAAAAGGGTTATCGTTTTTCTGTAGTATCTAAGTCTGGCGCACAACACTAATTGACCACATGAATAAGAGGCTTACATGAAGGTTTTAGGTATAGAATCATCTTGTGATGAAACAGCAGCAGCTATTGTTGAAGATGGACATATTATCCATAGTAATGTTGTTGCAACACAGATACCGTTTCATCAGATTTATAAAGGCGTTGTTCCTGAAATTGCCAGTAGAAAACATGCAGAGTGGATTTTGCCGGTAGTACGTCAGGCATTAAAAGAAGCAAATATGACATTGGATGATGTTGATGCTATTGCGGCAACCAATCGTCCGGGGCTTATGGGTTCACTTTTAGTAGGCATGACATTTGGCAAAACGCTTGCATGGGCAACAGGAAAACCCTTTATCGCAATTAATCACATGCTGGGACATTTGTATGCTGCACATTTAGTGCAGGATATTCCGTATCCTTATTTAGGTTTGCTGGTTTCTGGCGGACACAGTATTATTTGTAAGGTGTCCAATTTTGATGATATCGAAGTATTAGGAACCACAATCGATGACTCCGTTGGTGAGGCTTTTGATAAGGTGGCAAAGTTTTATGGTTTGGGTTATCCTGGTGGGGTTATTATCGATAATCTTGCAAAAAAAGGTGATGCCAATGCTGCACACTTCCCAGTCCCTAAAATTGATAAAGGGGATCACCGCTATGATGTTTCTTTTTCCGGATTAAAGACCGCTGTCATACATCAGCGTGAATTATTCTGGAATAGTGACTATCCTGTAACAAATGAAAACATGTGTGCTGCCTTTCAGGAAACTGCCTGCAGGACCATAACAAGCCGTCTTTTTAGGGCTGTAGAAGATACTGGTTATACGACGATTGTTGCTGGAGGTGGTGTTGCTGCAAACTCACGTTTGCGTGCATTGCTTGCAGAACGTACTGATTTGCATTGTATATTTCCGCCGTTGAAATTATGTGGCGACAATGGTGCTATGATTGCAGGTGTCGCCTATCACTTTTTGCAGCGGGGGGATCGAAACGGTCTGGATACGACCGCATATGCACGTATTCCTCAGTTTAAGCGAGGCCTAAAGCCTCGCATGTAGCTCTATGCAGTAAACTGAGTGCTGCGGCACAGGTAATAATACAGCAACGCAACTGTTGCTGCTGTGTCGCGGACGTCACATACTTCGTATGAGTGGACGTAGCGCATAGGAATCTGTATGCCACCACTCTTTATACCGCCATTTAGTGTCTGCATAAAACTTGCGTCTGTTGCACCTGCAGCGTATGCTTCGATTTGATACGGAATATGCTGGTCTTTTGCAATGCGCTTCATTTCGCGGACGATGTCATGATCTGAGATGATACCGCCAACACCTGTTCTCAGTTTGTCCATAACCTTTATTGAAGTACCTTTGCCTAATTTGTTGATGGTTTCGCGATCAGGAGAAGCAGGGATATCTGTAGCAAGACTCATGTCCAGCGCAATAGCATAATCAGGTTTTATGTTGGTAGCGGCTACGATTGCACCGCGAGCACCAATCTCTTCCTGTGAAGAAAATACTGCATAAAAGTCTGGAAACTCTTCGTCCGTTTGTTCAAGAAGCTTGAGTGTTTCGAGTAATACAAAAACTAATGCCCGGTCGTCTAATGCTTTTGCAGCAACACGGTTTTTTCCTAAAAATGTGGTAGGATACCAGAGCGAGACAGCGTTTCCTACTTCGATGCCCATATCCTCTGCTTCTTGTCTAGACTCTGCTCCTACATCAATAAAAAACTCATGTACGGACTCTGGCATAGATGTACATCGGTCAGGACGGCCTGGATGCAGTGACTGAACAAGACCTTCTACATGACCAGTTTCTGTTTTGACTATTACACGTTTACCAAAGAATTGTTGTGGTGCAATGCCACCGAGAGTTTCGACCCATAAAAAGCCATCTTTGTCGATGTGGCGTACAATCAGTCCAATCTCGTCCATGTGGGCTGCAACCAGTACTTTTTGCTTTTTGTTGCCTTGCTTATGTACGATGAGGTTGCCTAATACGTCTTGTTGTATTTCTACCTTGTAATCTTTTAGCTGCTCGCGGATAAAGGCTGCAACTTCATCTTCAAAACCTGCTGGTCCTACAGTCTCGCATAGTGGTGCGATGATGTCCTTAAAATCCTGTGCTACTTGTGTTGTATTGATAGTCATGTGCTACTCTCCTTTTATAATGTTTTAGTCTCTTTTTTTACCAATATACGGAATACTGTCTAACAGTGTGCGTGTGTAGGTGTTTTGCGGATTGTTAAAGATGCTTTGTACGCTCCCTTCCTCCACAAACTTGCCGTTATACATGACAGCGATTCTGTCTGCTATATGTCTAACGACTCCAAGATCATGTGAGATAAAAATATAGGATATGTCTCGCTCTCTTTGGAGTTGCTTTAATAGATTAATGATTTTTGCCTGTATAGAAACATCCAGTGCGGATACCGGCTCATCGCAGATAATGATTTCTGGTCGCGTGATAATGGCTCGGGCAATTCCTATGCGTTGGCGCTGTCCACCAGAAAACTCGTGTGGATAGCGGTCGGCATAAGAGCGACTGAGACCTACGGTATCCATGGCTTTGAGTACAAGCTCTGTACGCTCGTCCCTGCTTGTATATGCGCCTGCAATATCCAGTGGTTCTGCAATAAGATCCTGTACTGTCATGCGAGGATTGAGTGCACTATAGGGATCTTGAAAAATCATCTTGATGTTTTTACGTGCAGCCTGTAATGCTTCGCCTTTGAGGGTACAAAAGTCTTGTCCATGCAGCAGTATTTTACCTGAGGTTGGTTCTGTTATACGCAGTAAAGAACGCATGGCAGTTGATTTTCCGCAACCGCTTTCACCTACGATGGCAAGTGTTTCGCCCTTGTGGAGGGTAAAGCTGATGCCATTTACGGAATGGATTATTTCTTTTTTACCAAAAATACCGTGTCTGACGGTATAGTTTTTATGTAAATTTTCAACTTGTAAAATGATGTCTGACATTACTGTGCTCCCTGTGTACCCAGTGGATGAAAACATGCTGATCCTCGACAGCCCATGGGAATTTCTTGCGGGCGGTTGGCGGTACAGCGTTCATCAGCAAAACGACAGCGTGGTGCAAAGACACAGCCGGCAGGTATCTGGTGTAAAAGTGGTACCATACCCGGAATGGTCTCAAGCTCGGCAACATCAACGTCTGGCCGTGGTATTGCCTGTTGTAAGGCCTTTGTGTACGGGTGCTGCGGATTGCTGAAGATATCGTTTGCGCTGCCATACTCAATGAGTTTACCTGCATACATGACCGCAACGGAGTCGGACATTTCTGAGATGACGCCCATATCATGACTGATGAATATAACCGCCGCTCCTGTTTCTTTTTGAAGCTTGCGTATTAGTTTTAGTATCTGTGCCTGTACGGTAACATCAAGAGCTGTAGTTGGCTCGTCACAGAGAAGCAGGCGTGGTTTACAAACCAAGGCTATGGCAATCATGATACGCTGCCGCATACCACCTGAGAGTTGTATTGGCAACTGACGGAATACGGTCGGGGCATCATGGATACCGACAGACTCTATCATTTCGAGTGCGATTTGATTTGCTTCTTTTTTTGAAATGGAGCGGTGGGCTCTCAAACATTCTGAAATCTGTGCTCCACATGTCATAAGCGGGTTGAGGCTTGTCATAGGTTCCTGAAACACCATGGACATACAGCTGCCACGATAGGTGCGCAGCTGTTTTTGGCTTAGACGGGTTAAGTCCTGGCCTTCAAACAGGATTGAGCCTCCGGTTATTTTTCCGGGGTGGCTTACGAGCCCGATGATTGCAGAAGCGAGCATGCTTTTTCCGCAACCACTTTCGCCTACGATACCTAAAGTTTTGCCCTTATCCAAACTGAATGATACGTTATCTACGACAGGTAGTGCGCCTTGTTCGGTATAGAGGGTGACACAAAGATTATTTACGCTAAGTACTGGTTCCATATCCATGCTCCATTATCGCAATTTTGGATCCAATGCATCGCGTAAGCCATCACCGAGCATGTTGAATGCAATGACGGTAATGATGATGCAGAGCCCCGGAAATAAGCTGTAATACGTGTTTGTACGTATATACAATTGTGATCCTGCAATCATGGAACCCCAGCTTGCGGTGGGGCTTTGTACGCCTAGTCCGAGATAGCTCAGGCTGGCTTCTGACAAGATTGCTTCAGGGATACCGAGTGTTGCTGCAACAATAAGCATAGGAATACAATTTGGCAGCAAGTGTCGCATGATGATACGGAACGATGAGCCTCCGTCTGCACGGCAGGCAAGAATGTATTCCTGCTTTTTAAACTGCAAAACCGTACCACGGATAAGGCGAGCAGTCTTTGCCCAGGACAGCAGCCCTAACGAAAGATAGAGGTTGCCGATACCGGAGCCGAGCGCGTACATAAGAGCCATTGCCATCAATAAAAATGGAAAGCTTGAGAATGCTTGTATAAAAAAAGAAATGATGTCATCAGTCTTTTTACCAAAAAAGCCTGCGCACATGCCAAGTGTACAGCCAATGGTGCAGGAGATAAGTTGTGAGACGAGTCCAACGCTTAGTGAAATACGGCAACCGTAGATACAGCGTGTAAAGATGTCTCGACCGTACTCATCGGTACCAAACCAGTGGGTGACAGATGGTGAAAGAAGTCGCTGTGACAGCATCTGCTTGTCAGGATCAAAGTGGCTTATCACTGGTGCAAAAATAGCTGCTAAAGCAAAAATGATAAGTATGCACAGTGAGATGACTGCCGGTATATTTTTGAGCAATAAACGTATTGCGTCTTTGTAGTATCCTTCCCGTTTCATAGTTCCTCGCTTGTGAGCCGTACATTCGGATTGATGACGGCATATAAAATATCAACGGCAAAATAAATGATGACACATACAGTGGCAACGTAGATGACGCTGCCTTGTACCAGAGGTATGTCTCTGCGATGTATGGCATCAATGAGTAGTTTACCTACGCCGGGAATGTTAAAAACATTTTCTGTAATCATGGAACCAGTAAGCAGACTGCCTATTTCTGTTCCGCTTATGGTAATGATAGGAATCATTGCATTACGGAATATATGTATCATGATGATACGGAATGTACGTACTCCCTTTGCATAGGCTGTTTTTACAAAGTCCTGTCCGATGACTTCGAGTACGCTGGTACGCGTAATGCGGGAGATTGAGGCTGCATATCTTGTTCCTAGTGCTGCACAGGGGAGAATGTACCCGAGTGGTGATGAGATGCCTGATACTGGCAAAATATGGAACTTTAATCCAATGTAGATTTGCAGAAGAATGGCAACCCAAAATGACGGCATGGATATACCGAATACCGAAACGGTCATGAGTGTACGGTCTATTACCGTACCTCGTGTAAGGGCTGCGGTCATGCCGAGGGTGATTCCTAGTGATAATGCTATAAGATAAGTCCAGAGTGCAATGAAAGAGGTGTAGTGAAATGCTTGTCCTATGAGTTGCATGACTGGCTTATTCTGGAAATAACTTGTACCAAGATCTCCGTGCAGCAGTGCGATAAGCCAGCGTACATACTGAACGGGAACAGGTTGATCAAGCCCCATCAATGCTTTTACTTCGGCAATTTTTTCTGCATCGGCAAATTCACCAAGCATTTCACCGACGGGATCTCCAGGAATTACAGCAAGAATAAAAAAGGTAATCAGAGAAATAAAGAACAATATGCCGATTGCCAATGCAACCCGCTTAAGTACATACCTGATCAAAAGATGGCTCCTGTGATAAAAAATAAACCGCACGGTAGGAATAGACCCTTGCCATGCGGTTCTATTTAAGAGATAGTGTATACTTATTTTTTACTTGTATCTATATCTACATTCCAGAAATGATAGATAAGGTTGCCAACCTTGTAATTTTTGACCCAAGGTTTTGCAATAAACTGGTTTTGTGGATAATAGAGAGGAATACATGCATAATCTTCGAGTGAGAGCAGGGAATCTGCTTTTTTATACAACTCTGCACGTTCGTCTTCATTAGTGCTTGCACGTGCTTTGTCCAAAAGTGAGTCAAACTCTGCATTCTTATAGAATACGCCACGAGCATTTGAGTTTGAAGAATAGAAGTAATTGTACATTTGGAAGTCACCATCAGGGTACAGAGCATTCCAAATCATGTCTGTGGCAGGAATTTTGCCTGCAGTACGGTTGCTGTTCCATGTTGCGTTGTCAACGCTTGTCAAATCAAGATGAATGCCTGCGTCTTGCAAATAGCCTTGTAAAGCTTCGTATACGGCTGCAGAACTCTGACGTACCTGTGAGGTGACGGTTATACCGTTAGGATAGCCTGCTTCTGCCAAAAGCTGTTTTGCTTTTTCAGGATTGTATTCATATACAGAAAGGCTTGCGTCATGTCCTGGAATGTTATTGTTTAAATATGAACTTGCAGGAATGCCTGCACCGTTGAGTACTGCATCTACCAGCTCCTTGCGGTTAATTGCAAGGGAGATTGCCTGACGGATCTTTGCATCTTTGATGTACTCAGACTTTAAGTTGAGAGAGATAAAAGCTGTCCCTAGTGGATGATATGCAGTAATTTGATCTGGATATGTTGCCTGGTACTGGCTTAATAAGGCTGCACTCAAATCACACAAGTCAATATCACCATTTTCATAGGCAATGAGTTTGGTTTGATCGCTGCTAAAGAAGATGATGTCCAGCTCGTCCAAGTTTACTGGACCGCCGTGATAGTCTGTGTTTTTAACCAAAACGATTCGGGTGGTATCATCATTTTCTACGATTTTATATGGACCTGTACCGATTAGGTTTGTTCCTGTACCCCAGGTATCCCCAGCTGCTTCACAAGCTTCTCTTGGGAATATGTCTGCATATGAAGTACCGATATTTTTGACAAATGGAGCATATGGGTAATCAAGTGTTATAGTAAAGTGATAATTGTCGCTGATAGTAAAACCTTCAAGACTTGTCGCTTTACCGGCAAGCATGTCTTTAGCACCTTTAATCATGGTAAAGTATGCAGTACTTTTTGCTCCTGTTTTTGGAGTGAACATGCGTTCAAATGTGTATTTGACGTCATCACTGGTTAATTCTGCGCCATTGGTAAAATGTACACCTTTTTTCAGTTCAAAAGAGTAGGTAAGACCGTCATCTGATACAGATGGAAAATCAGTGATAAGCCAGGGTTGTTCGATGTTGTCATCATCAAAACGCAGCAGGCTTTCTGTTACTTCGTCTGCTACTGATGCTGCTAAAGATGAGGTTGATCGCTGCATATCGTAACCGGTACCAGCATTTCCCTGACCAAAGCGTAATATTTTTTTTGCGGATGTGGTGTCTGCTTTTGTTTCATTTGCGGATTGTTTTCCGCAACCTGTTAATACGGCCGATGCTAGTGCAATGACCGCTACCGCTCTGTAGAGTGGCAATGCGTGTGTTTTTTTCATAATAACTCTCCTCGTTACCTAGTTTTAAACTAGGGTTATAGTATAATGATAAATTGGCTGTTGTGCAATGTATGCATATGTGTGTTTAGATGAGTGTTGACTATTGACAGATGATTCTAAAACTGTTTATAGTAACAGTATGATTAATTCCTGTGTAACAGTGATACATAATACTTCTCTTTCAGTAGTCCGCGGAAAAATGGCGGCTTACTCCTATTATTACTGGTATTATTATTCTCATAGCGCTGTTGCAGAGGCAGATACACGAATGTAATTACGTGTATGTGATAACCCGATTGGATATATAAGGGAACTCTGCAAGCAGAGTTCCCTTTTTTTTTCTTCAAAGGAGAGAATATATGATAGTCGTATTGAAAAAAGGAACAGAGGAACAGAAGGTTCAGGACTTTATTCAGTCTTGGAAGGACAAAGGCTTTGGTGTACATATCTCTAAAGGTGAAAGTACTACCATTCTTGGTTTGCTTGGAGATACATCTTCCCTTACCACGGAACAAGTATATGCAAATGAGATTGTAGACTCTGTACAGCGTGTTACTGCTCCGTATAAGATGGCAAGTCGCAAGTTTCATCCAGAGGATTCTGTTATACAAGTTGGAAGTGGTGCAACTGCTGCAACTTTTGGTGATGGCATGGTTGGTGTTATTGCAGGACCTTGTTCTGTAGAAACAGAAGAGCAGGTTGTGGCCATTGCTAAGGCAGTAAAAAAAGCTGGTGCTCGTTTTTTGCGTGGTGGTGCTTTTAAGCCCCGTACGTCTCCTTATAGCTTTCAGGGGTTGGGTGCACAAGGTCTTGAGTTTCTTAAGACTGCAAAAAAAGAAACGGGCTTGCCTATTGTTACTGAACTGATGGATATACGACAGTTACAATATTTTGATGATGTAGATTTGATCCAGATTGGTGCCCGCAATATGCAGAACTTTGATTTACTAAAAGAGATGGGAAAGGTAAAAAAGCCGATTCTTCTTAAACGTGGTATGTCTGCTACCGTTAAAGAGTTTTTGATGTCTGCAGAATACATTATGGCAAGTGGTAATGAAAATGTCATTTTGTGTGAGCGAGGTGTGAGAACGTTTGATAACTATACACGTAATTGTCTGGATGTCAGTATCGTACCTTATTTGAAAAAAGAGAGTCATCTGCCGATTATTATTGATCCAAGCCATGCGTGTGGTATTCGCTGGATGGTGCCTACTTTGGCAAAAGCTGCTGTTGCCGTTGGTGCTGATGGTCTTATTATTGAGGTCCATAATAACCCTGAAAAGGCATTGTGTGATGGTGAGCAGTCTTTGACTCCAGATCAGTTTGCAGACTTGATGCCTGTGTTAAATAAATATGCAGCTCTTGATGGTCGTACCATGTAAAGGTTATTATCTAACAGAGTGTATTTATTATAAAAGAATAGGAATACAAAAATGAAAGAATTAAAGCATACAATATATGGCGTCGTAGGATTAGGAATTATGGGTGGTGCTATTGTTAAGGCAATACGTGCACATATTCTTGATGAGTCTGGTGCAACAGGAAAAGTTTATGCGAGTAATAGAAGCAAGGCACCTTTGTCTATGGCATCTGCTGAAGGTATGATTGATAAAGGATTTGCACTTGAAGATGTTGCTCAGATGCTTTCTTTGTGTGATGTCGTATATGTATGCTTGTATCCTGATGCAACATTGCAGTTTATAAAAGATCATCGAGATGATTTTAAGTCGGGGGCAATTGTAACTGATATCAGTGGAGTAAAAACTGCACTGGTTGAGGGGTTGCCAGACGGTATTAGACCTGATGTAGATTTTGTTGTCGGGCATCCGATGGCAGGTGGTGAAAAAGAGGGATATATTAATTCAAAAGCTTCATTCTTTATAAATCGTAATTATATCTTGATGCCACAGCCTTATAATACTGAAGAACATCTTGAGTTTATGAAGCAACTGATTACTGCGATGGGATTTACCCGAATTGTAGAAACCGAATATAAAAATCATGATCATAAGATAGCGTTTACCAGTCAGCTGTGTCATGTTATTGCTTCAGCATTGGTACAGAGTGCTGAAGATGAGCGCATAACAGAATTTGGTGGTGGCAGTTATGAGGATTTGACTCGAATTGCTATGATAAATGCACCTTTGTGGACGGAGCTGTTTATGGCGGATAAAAAAGAATTATTAACACATATCGATGCTTTTATTACGCAGTTGCAGGTTATAAAACAGGATCTGGAAACAGAAGATGCATTACATCTTGAAAAATACTTAGAAGAAGTGCGCAGTAAACGTATGAAAATGTCTCGTATTGACAGCATACGGAAGGTTTAGTAGAATAGAAAGGTATGACTGATTTATCTATTCTGGACAGTGCCATTCGCCGTGTTCCGGATTTTCCAAAGCCGGGCATTCTTTTTTATGATATTACAAGTGTGCTTGTGAATCCTCCGGCTTTTAAATACTGTATTGATAAAATGGTGGAATTATATAAAGACACAGATGTAAATGCTGTAGCTGCAATTGAGTCACGTGGCTTTTTATTTGCTGCTCCTTTTGCTGAACGGCTTGGTATTCCATTGGTATTGATTCGTAAAAAGGGAAAATTGCCAGGAGATGTCTATTCTTGCAAGTATTCCTTGGAGTACGGAACTGCTGAAATTGAAGCTCATGTTTCTGATATTAAAAAGGGACAAAAGTTTTTGGTAATTGATGATCTTATAGCAACAGGTGGTACATTAACAGCTGCTCGAAACTTAATAGAGCAAGGCGGTGCTACTGTAAGTGAGTGCTTTGGCATCATTGGTTTGCCAGATTTACAGTATGAAAAAGTATTGGCACCTACAAAGGTAACTACTTTGATTGATTACCATGGTGCATGATAATACAGTAAAAACGCTATAGTACGATTTATTTAAAGACCGGATATATTCCGGTTTTTTTTTATACCCAAACTAATTACTGTCTTGGTTTACAGTTACTAATTTTATATTATAAAGATATTGCCTTGATTTAATAAATAAATTTAATATATTCAGTAAAAACAGTGGTTTTTATCTTAATCTTATCTATTTGTCCCACTTATTTTAGTAAAAATTACACTTGATTAGTTATTTTTTTGTTGACAATTGGAAAAACTATGGTATTCTAAATTGGTAACTGAATTTTATAGTTAAATAATTTAGTAAAGTTTAGTGGGAAGTATGCTATGGTATCAGTAAAAATTGGTTATGCACCTACACGTAGAAGTATTTTCAGTGCTCCAGATGCATTGAAATACCGTAAGTTGACGGCTGATCGTTTGAGAGCGTTACATATTGATTTTGTCGATATCACTGATGTAAACGAGGAAGGACTTCTTTTTGATGATGCTGGCCTTGATAAGATAATTGAGAAGTTTAAGAAAGAAAAAATAGATGGTCTATTTTTACCTCACTGTAATTTTGGAACAGAATTTGAATGCGCACGTCTTGCGAAAGCACTAGGAGTACCTGTATTACTGTGGGGACCTCTTGATGAGCGTCCTGATGAAAATGGTGTTCGGCTTCGAGATACACAATGCGGGTTATTTGCTACGGGAAAGGTATTACGTCGATTCCGTGTACCTTTTACTTATATGACAAACTGCCGGCTTGATGATCCAGTCTTTGAGCGGGGGCTCCGAGATTTTCTTGCAGTGTGTAATGTTGTTAAAACTTTTAGGAATATACGGATTTTGCAAATTGCACCTCGTCCAAATGAATTTTGGTCAACGATGTGTAATGAAGGTGAGTTACTTGAAAAGTTTAATATACAACTTGCTCCAATTCCTATGCCAGAGCTGACGGACGAAGTTGCAAAAGTAAAGTCGGAAAAAAAGGAAGTTGCTGAGGTATTAGAGTATATACGACAAAACTTTGAAGTCAAAATCAAAGAAACAGAACTTAAAAACGTTGCTGCATTAAAGGTTGCTATGTCACATCTTGTAAAAAAGTATGGTTGTAATGCTGCTGCCATACAATGCTGGAATGCTTTACAGGGTGAACTGGGGATTATGCCTTGTGCGGCTAATGCACTTCTTAATGAAGAAGGTGTTCCTGTTGTATGTGAAACCGATATTCATGGGGCTATAACAGCTCTTATGGTAGAAGCTGCTGGTATGGGAGATTTACGTTCATTTTTTGCTGATTGGACAATCAGACACCCAGATAATCCAAATGGCGAACTTTTACAGCATTGTGGTCCTTGGCCAATTTCTGTTGCAAAAGAAAAACCTGTTGTTTGTTATCCCCTAGCCTTTAAACATCCTGGAGCAATCACGGCAGAAGCAAAACATGGGACGGTCACTCTGTGTCGTTTTGATGGTGATAATGGTGAGTACTCACTTTTGTTGGGTAATGCAGAAGGTGTTGATGGACCAAAGGGAATGGGCACTTATCTGTGGGTACAAGTAGAAAACATAAAGCGACTGGAAGAAAAAGTTGTTACTGGCCCTTATATACATCATTGTGTAGGTATTCATAAAGATGTGGTGCCTGTTTTGTATGAAGCTTGTAAGTATATAGGAATCAAGCCTGACCTCTATGATCCAGTTGAAGAAAAAGTAAAGGCATACTTACGAGGGGAATGATTGTGGTGTCAATGCTGGGTAGCTATATACCTAGTGAAATACATTACTGAAAAGTGAATTCAGGTACAAAAAGACTTCAGAAGGAGGAAAAAACATGAAGTTTTTGAAAAAAGTATCAGCTGTAGTTGGTATTGCAGTTATGGCATCTGCAATGGTATTTGCTGGCGGAAGTAAAGATAGTGGGTCTGCTAAAAAATCAAATTTGATTTATATCATTACACCATCTCATGCTAATCCATTCTTTAAAACTGAAGCGGATGTTGCTGCTGCAAAAGCTCAGTCTTTGGGATATTCCGTAAAAACAGTTTCACATGATGACTCAGCAGAAAAACAGGCTGAATTGTTTGAAACTGCTATAGCAGATAAGGCTGCCGCCATTATTTGTGATAATGCAGGTGCTGATGCAACTGTAGCTGCTGTAAAAAAAGCAAAGAGTGCTGGTATTCCAACATTCCTTATTGACCGTGAAATTAACGAGAGCGGTGTTGCTGTTGCTCAGATTGTTGCAAATAACTATCAGGGTGCCAAGGCAATTGCTGAAGTTTTTGTTGAGGCTATGGGTGAAAAAGGTAAATATGCTGAACTTTTAGGAAAAGATTCTGATACCAATGCACACGTACGTTCACAGGCATTCCATGAGGTTATTGATGCTTATGATGGTTTGGTAATGGTTGCTCAGCAAACTGCAAACTGGGAACAGACAGAAGCATACGAAAAGATGGAAACCATTCTTAAATCAAATCCAGATATTAAAGGTGTTGTTTGTGGTAATGACACAATGGCTGTTGGTGCTATTGCAGCAATAAAATCTGCTGGTCTCAAGGGTATTGCTGTTATTGGTGTAGACGGATCTGATGATGCTGCAGCAGAAATTAAACAGGGCACAATGACTGGCACTGCTCTTCAGCAGGCGGCTCGTATTTCTGAAATGGCTGTAGAACAAGCTGACTTCTTTATCAAAAATGGTAAAGCTCAGGTTTCACAGGAAAAACAATTGGTGGATTGTATAGCAATTACAAAAGAGAATGTAAATCGTCTGAGCGCATTCAACTTTAAATAATTGATATTCTCATTTTGAGAGGTTATCCAAGTATATTGATTACGTAAAACTCTGAATTGGATAACCTCTTTTTTTACAACGATTGAAGAACAGAACAAGATATCAGAGAGGAACATAATGATAAAAAAGTATATTTCATCTTTTTTTATGCTGATTTTAGCAGTTGTAATGACCGGCTGTTTTAAAGTGGTCAAACTAGAAGACGAAGCAGCCCTTGCAGCTGCACAGACATTTGATGTTTCCAAAAATGTTGCTGGTTTTTGGGAAACGCAAGCTGTTCCTGAGTTATTAAAAAAAGCTGTTCCGCTTGTCCAACTTATCGATGAAAGTAAGGGTGATTTTACTTCGTTGGCTTCAAAATACGGTAAATATTCTATGGGAACAAGTGGAGAACTTTCCTTTACGGTTTCTGCAGAAGGGGAAGTATCGGAAGTTAATATAGAAAAAAAAGCGGGATACATCATTTTGAAACTGAGTGATTATGATGGACCGTATACTATAAAAGTACAAGTGGGACCTGTGTATAAAGGATCTGCTGTTCGCGATTCATTGAACAGTATCAGATATGATGATTATACAAATCAGGTGGATTGGGCTGCTGTATCCCAAAACATACATAAAGAAATTCAAAAAGCGGTGATTGATGAGCTTGATATACCGTCATTACAGGGAAAAAAGATAACTCTGACCGGTTGTTTTACTGTTGGATCGACATCAGAGATTGTAATAACACCGGTTAAAATGTCACAACTGTAAGTGACCAGATACTGAGGAGAATGACAGTAATGGGTACAGATGCTATTTGTCTCCGTGCGGAGCATATTACAAAAGTTTTTCCTGGTACAAAGGCCCTTAAGGATGTCAGTTTTAACGTATATAAAGGTAAAGTAAACGTCCTTATCGGTGAAAATGGTGCTGGAAAAAGTACATTGATGAAAATACTTGCTGGTATTCAAAAGCCGACAGAAGGCAAGATGTATTTGGTTAAAGATGATGGCAGTAAAGAAGAATTGCAATTAAAAGATACGACAGATGCTAGAATGCATGGTATTGGTATGATTAATCAGGAATTGAGCTTATTTCCTAATCTTAATGTATATCAAAACATGTTTATGGCAAGAGAAGAAACAAAAGCTGGTGTGTTTCTTGATAATCATACTCATGAGGAATTGACTAAAAAAGTACTTGCACGACTGGCTCATCCGATACCTCCTGAAACGATAGTAGGAACGCTTCGTGTCGGCCAGCAGCAGATTATAGAAATTGCTCGTAACATTTTGCAGGAAAACCTTAAGATTTTGATTATGGATGAACCAACTTCTTCGTTAAGCAAGCAGGAAGTTGATGTCTTGTTTAATGTTATTCATGATCTTACGTCACATGGTATTTCCATTATTTATATCTCTCATCGTCTGGAAGAGATACTTCAGATAGGCGATTATGTGACCGTCCTTCGTGATGGCTCATATATAGGAGAGGAACAGATTAAAAATATTGATATGGCATGGATGGTGCGCGGCATGATTGGTGAAGATGTCGAGTATACCAAAGTTCATAGAGATATTGATTGGGAGTCACAGGACACAATTCTTGAAGTAAAAGATTTATCGTTGCCAAAGCCTGGTGGCGGGTATTTGCTCAATAATGTCAGTTTTAATCTTAAAAAAGGTGAAGTACTTGGCATTTATGGATTACTTGGGTCGGGACGTACAGAGTTATTTGAATGTATTATGGGCCTGCAACCAACACATACTGGAAAAATTTATCTGGAAGGTAAAGAACTGACAGTAAAGAATATTGCAGATCAGATTCAAAATGGCTTTGCCATTGTACCAGAAGATAGACAAAAGGAAGGACTTGTTCAAACGCTTGATATACAGAAAAATATCTCTCTTTCTAGCCTTAAACGATATGTCAAAGGACTTTTAATTGATTCTAAGGGAGAAGATGGACATGTGGATTCTCAAATTCAGGATGTTCATATAAAAGTTGCTGATAAACATCTTCCAATTTTATCTCTTTCGGGTGGTAATCAACAAAAATGTGTTATCGCAAAAGCAATTTTGACACAACCAAAAATCTTGTTGTTGGATGAACCAAGCCGAGGAATAGATATTGGTGCCAAGACAGAAGTATTTGATATCATTCGTGAGTATGCAAATAAAGGATTGTCGATAATCGTTGTTTCATCTGAACTTAATGAAATTACTACATTTACAGATCGTATCATAGTTCTTTCCAATGGTGTAAAAACTGCGGAAATTAACGATACAGAGTATACAAAAGATAAAATAGTATTTGCCTCTTACAAAGGGCATGAAACAGCATAAAAGGAGATGCTAATTATGAATATTAAGAGTAAGTCAGATATTGGAATGCTACTGCTTAAAGGTAGGACTATTATTGTACTTGTGGCGTTGCTGATATTTTTTAGTATTGCTGCTCCAAACTTTTTGTCAGTAAATGCACTGCTGTTGATTGCTAAACACGTTGCTTTATATGGAATTCTTGGTATCGGAATGACATATGTTATTATCACTGGAGGCATAGATTTGTCTGTTGGTGCTATAGTCGGTTTTGCGGGTATGATTGCTGGCGGACTCATAAAAGAAGGCTTTCTGATCAAATTTGCCGGTGTTAAACTGTTTTTTTCAATTCCTTCTATAGTATTGATTGTTGTCATACTTGGAGCATTGCTCGGGGCAATAAATGGTATCATTATAACCCGCTTTAATGTAGCTCCTTTTATTGCTACTCTGGGTATGATGTATGTTGCTCGAGGTATGGCTATGCTCCGTTCCAATGGTGCAACATATCCAAATCTTGATAAGAATATTCTTGGAGCAACTGGCTTTGACTTTTTTGGTCGTAATATTGCAGGAACGCCAATTCCTGTCGGTGTTGTAATACTTGCTTTGTTTGCCATACTCTCAGCTACAGTCTTAAATAAAACCCCCTTTGGTTGGCATGTAAAGGCAATTGGTGGTAATGAAAAAGCAGCTAATTTGTCTGGTGTAAAAATCAATAAAGTAAAAATTATTGTTTATGTATTTTCTGGAGTGTGTTCTGCCATTGTAGGTATTATTACTGCATCGCAACTTATGGCTGCTCATCCTGCTACAGGTGAGTCATGGGAAATGAACGCTATAGCCGCTTCTGTTTTGGGAGGTACCTCTATGGCAGGTGGTATTGGCACCATTGGTGGAACCATTATTGGAGCATTTGTTATCGGTGTTATCAATGATGGTATGGTTATGTGTGGTGTATCAGAGTTCTGGCAGATGATTATAAAAGGTTTGGTTATAGTTTTTGCCGTTATCATCGATCAATTCCAGCGTAATTTGCAGGCAAAAATGGCCTTGCAGGCTCGTGATTCAAACAAATAGGTAATGTGTATGACTGTACGAGAACTTGAATTAAAAGCGAATGAAATTCGACAGGCATTACTTCAGATTATTTTTGAAGGCAAAACAGGTCATACAGGAGGAGATTTGTCTTCTGCTGATATAATGACAGCTCTCTATTATCATACGCTGCATATTGATGCACATAATCCAGAAGATCCATTACGTGATCGCTTTATTTTGAGCAAGGGTCATTGTGTGGAAGGGTATTTGGCTATTCTTGCAGATAAAGGCTTTATTGATAAAGAGGAATTACACACATTTTCTCGATTTAAGAGTCGCTTGATTGGACATCCAAATAATGAGTTGCCTGGTATGGAAGTTAATACAGGTGCTTTAGGGCATGGGCTTCCTGTCGGGGTTGGTATGGCAATTGGTTTAAAAATGGATGCATCCCCTGCACGAGTATTTGTACTTATGGGTGATGGGGAACAAGAAGAAGGTTCTGTATGGGAAGCTGCAATGGCAGGATCTCACTATAAGCTTGATAATCTTGTGGCTATAATCGATCGCAATCATCTGCAAATAAGTGGTACTACCGAAGAAGTTATCGGTCTTGAACCTTTTGCTGACCGTTGGCGAGATTTTGGTTGGTCTGTTCGTGAAATCGATGGCAATGATATGCAACAAGTTGTTTCAACTTTTGATTCATTGCCGTTTGAAAAAGATATGCCATCTCTGATTATTGCCAATACCATAAAGGGTAAAGGGGTAAAAGAAATGGAAAATGTTGCTAAATGGCATCATGGTGTTCCAGATCAGGTACTTCTTGATAGTGCAATCAGACAATTAAGAGAACAAGAAAACTGTCTACGACAAGCCATTACAAACGAATGAAAAACGAGGTATTTATATATGGAACCAATATCAGTAAAAGAAGCGATTACCGCTGAACTACAAGCATTGGCTGTTCACGATCAGCGTATAGTTGCAGTGACGTCAGATGCTCGAGGATCAGCATCATTAAGTAATTATGTAAAAGCATTACCAAAACAGTTTGTCGAGTGCGGTATTGCAGAGCAAGATGAAGTTGGTATAGCTGCGGGGCTTGCTGCAGTGGGAAAGCATCCATATATATTTGCACCTGCCTGTTTTTTGAGTGCTCGTAGTCTTGAACAGGTAAAAGTGGATATTGCTTATTCACGACAGAATGTAAAAATAGTGGGGGTTTCTGGTGGAATCAGTTATGGTGCGCTTGGATCAAGCCATCATAGTACTCATGATATTGCTGTAATGAGAGCAATTCCTGATCTTGCTGTTGTTCTACCAAGTGATGGAGTACAGGCCGTAGCTATGCTTCATGATTTGGAAAAACGAAATATACCTGTGTATATAAGAACTGGTAAAGCAAAATTGCCAATACTTTATACAGAAGAAACAGAGTGTCAGCCTTTTGTGTTTGGCAAAGCTGGTATGATCCGTAAAGGTTCTGATATAACGGTGATTGCCTGTGGTGAGTGTGTTTGTCAGGCTGTCGTAGCTAGCGACGCACTTAAAAAAGAGGGTATTTCTGTTCGGGTGTTGGATATGGCTACTCTTAAACCGTTTGATACGGATGCTGTGGTACAGGCTGCAAAAGAAACTGGACATATCATTACAGTTGAAGAACATAATATAAATGGTGGCTTGGGTGCTGCTGTCTGTCAGGCGGTGTGTGCCACATATCCTATTCCCGTAACTTGTTTGGCTCTCCCAGATGAACATGTGGTTGCCGGAAATTCCTCAGAAGTATTTGCATACTATGGACTTGATGCATCTGGAATATGCAATACTATACATGCAGTGCTGGAGAAAAAATAACATATGCCTTATATACTTTCGATAGATCAAAGTACATCTTGTACCAAAGCATTGTTGTTTGATGAAAAAGGAAATCTTTGTGGAAGGGCAGATAAAGCTCATACGCAGATAATCAATGATAAAGGGTGGGTTGAACATAATCCAGAAGAAATATATGCTAATCTCCTCGCTGCTGTACAGGAATTACTTCGTCAAACAGGTGTTTCTTCTATAGATATAGCAGGTGCTGCGATTTCGAATCAACGTGAAACGACGATCGTTTGGGATCATGCCAACGGAAAGCCAGTGTATAATGCTATTGTATGGCAATGTGGGCGGGCAAAAGATATTTGCGATGAAATCGAAAAGTCTGATGCTGGTAAAGCTTCTTTGGTAAAACAGCGTACGGGAATCCATCTGTCACCTTTTTTTTCTGCTCCAAAAATGGCGTGGATACTACGTAATGTAGATGCGGCTCAAAAGGTGTATAAAAATAATTCCCTTGTCTGTTCTACAATTGATTCGTGGCTTATTTATAAGCTGACAAAAGAACGTTGCATAAAGACTGATTATTCTAATGCCTGTCGTACCTTATTATTTAATATTCATACGTTGCGGTGGGATGCGGATCTATGCCATTTGTTTGGTCTTGATGTTTCGATGCTGCCACAGGTATGTGATTCAGACAGTTTGTTTGGAATGACTGATTTTGAGGGAATCTTGGATCATGCTGTTCCACTCTATGGAGTTATGGGAGACTCTCAAGGAGCATTGTTTGCACAAGGTTGTCTTTCACCGGGAATGGTAAAAGCAACTTATGGTACAGGTTCATCTATTATGATGAATGTAGGCAATTATCCTGTTGTCTGTGAAGACTTGGTGACTTCTATTGCCTGGGGATTAGGTGGTACTGTTTGTTATGTACTGGAAGGTAACATTAATTATTCTGGAGCTACTATTCAGTGGCTTAAGAATGACGTGCAGCTTATAACATCTGCTAAAGAAACGTGTGGGTTAGCAAAAAAGGCTGTTGATTCTCCAGGACTTTATCTGGTTCCTGCCTTTACTGGTTTGGGTGCTCCTTACTGGAATGCAGATGCAAGGGCTATAATCTGTGGTATGTCTCGAACAACAGGTAAAGCTGAACTTGTCAGAGCTGCAGAAGAATCTATCGTTTATCAAATAACGGATATTCTTTATTTAATGGAAAAAACGATAGGTGCAAAAATAAAGACGCTTCGTGTTGATGGTGGACCTACAGCAGATGACTTTTTGATGCAGTTTCAGGCTGATATGGTGAATACATCTGTACGTGTGGCTGCAGTAGAAGAACTCTCTGGTATGGGACCCGCTATAGCAGCAGGATTACGGCTTGGGTTGTATGATACACATACAATCTTTAATAAAGATCCTAAGGTATTGTATAGTCCTTGTATGGCAGAAGATGAAAGAAAGCGAAGATATGATGGATGGCAGCGAGCAGTGAGATTTTCTCTAGATTATTGAAAATAACTTAATTTTAGGATAAAATATATGGGTATGACAGGAAAAGAGTTCGCTAAATTAATGGGAGTATCACAGTCAACTGTTTCAATGGTGTTAAATAACAAACCTGGAATAAGTGAGGCAAAGAGAAACGAAATACTTTCCAAAATGAAGGAACTAAATTTTGATGGCCTGCCCAAACAAACATCAGAAGATACTAATTCTGCACTTATTGCTTTTGT
>JAILIC010000047.1 GCA_024695475.1 Treponema sp. | reverse complement strand
TGTTTATCAACTAAAAAGGGTTTACTGTAAAAT
The DNA here is from genome assembly GCA_024695475.1 of Treponema sp. Lineage (GTDB taxonomy): Bacteria > Spirochaetota > Spirochaetia > Treponematales > Treponemataceae > Treponema_D. The sequence continues at coordinate 2,410 of JAILIC010000047.1, read as the reverse complement.
GATCTATTATTCAAATCACCATGATTATCCGTCCCAAACTCGATACATAATTCATCCAAGTAAAAAAAACCATCAATATAATTTATAACTGATTCTAGTGATTCTTTTACATAACTAGCATACTCCTTAATCTTTTCAGATGAAGGAATTATTAGCTTGCGTTCTTCGCTATAAACAGCATTTTCAATTGTAATTCCACTTGCGGATACAATCCGCTCAGATATTGCTAATACTAAACTATATAGTCTATTTACTTTTGCCAAATAATCCGGATTATACTGATTAGGATATCCAAAAAGTAATCTAATCATTGCTTGCAAATTATAAGCAGGCGTAATATCAATTCCGTTAAAAATCCTATAGTTTCCTCCATTAAACATTACATTTTGTACGCATACATTTTCACAAGGATCAATTGCTGCAGCAACAAATGTATCATTTAATTCCTCTATCAGCCCTCTGAACTTTTTATCACTCATTTGGATACTTGAAGAATAATACTCCTCCGGATTTTCAAGAATGTTTTGAATTAACGTATCTGAAAGCACTGACTTATTTTGATTCTCAGATAGAATATTTAAACCGGCAATTCTTGAGATAATATCATATACATCATAATTTGCCAGCTTTATAGTTATATCACTTATTGTACTTTTAGCAGCCATGTCCTCAAACTCAATATTATTAAAATCCATTATTTCCCCCACATGTCTCTTTTTCGATTTAGAATTAACTATCTAAATTCTACCACTAGAAATTCTCACATTAAATAGCTCTGTAACAAAAAAAAGACCAGCCCCACATCAGTGAGACTGTGCAAATTTAACCCTATTTATTGTACTACTTCCGTTGTCCCATAATACGGACGTTTCGCAAAGTCGAACATTCGTTCTATAATAGTTCCACAAATATCAAAGGTGATTATCATGGAAAGAAATAGAATTGCGGTTGACGTCATCTGCCAACACACAAAGGATGGGAACCTAATCCCCATGCGAATCCGTGTGAAGGATGAAAAAGGCGAATACCAGACTTATACCATAAAAGAATATAGAGACGTCTCCCATCGTGGAACCAGAACCATGCCGGATGGAGTTTACATAAACAATAATACCTTTGCATTTGAATGCAAGATACTAGTCTTCGGTGTGAAGAAGTTAATTAGGCTTTACTATCATCCGAATAATACCATCTGGCATATGACTTATTAAGTAACAAACCCTCTCAAGCCTGTCAAAGTACAAAAATGTTTCTTCTGCTTTTGACAGACCCGGAAGGGCTTGTTGTGTGTTAATCAAGGCCACTTAAGGTTAAGTGTCCTTCGTCATATTCTATTTCCCGCAAGTGTAAAGACACTGTCAAAGATTATGCACTTCCATTTCAAGTTCCTTCAACTGCTCAATTATAGTCTCAAATCCAGGATAATCTCCATAAATCATATTCTTCATAGCAGCATAATCCTGCTTCACAGCATCCATAATATGATCCGCCGGAATCAACGAAATCTCCTTGAGTGTAGCAGTTTCATAATGAGCACTCTTAGCATAGTAAAACTTTTGCTTAAAAATGACATCCTTCTCCAATAATTCCTTACGAGCAAATGCTTGCTCCTTAACCGGACTATTCATCATGCAATAAACATCATACAAATGTCTCGCATACCTTGGGGGCAAATTTTTATTTGCCGGAAAATTCGCCATCTTATGCAGTATGGTTAGCTTCTCCCAAAATGTTCTCTCAACATCAATTGTAAGAATCTCCGTCACTTTTCTATCAAACAATTGTGGGTACTTCTCAGATACAAAAGATTGAATATCTGTAACATGTGATGGAAGCCACTCCGCCAATGGTCCTATTTCCAATCTCACCTTATCTCTAAGATATTCCACCTCAAACAATTGCGGATAATAGAAATTGACAACCATTTCATCATTTTCATCTACAGCAACCCACTGACCACTCCCTACGATATCTTCAAGTTCGCTGTTTAAAGATGGCACTAAATCAGATGCATAAAATTCTGCAGCCCTTGCATTTACCAATTTGTTGTACTGATCTTGTTTCGTTTTGCTTCTATCGTTCCATGGATCTTCTTCAGTCGAAACAATCTTTCTCCAATCAAGAATAATATCTATATCCTCTGAAAAACGTTCAATAACATGATACGCTTTAGAAAGACTTGTACCACCCTTGAATACAAATGCATCTTTGTACTTACACTTATGAAATAAGTGGTTAAGCATAAAACAAACCCAAAAATCTTTTTCTACTATATCCGGTCTGAGTCCCATTGACAGAGAAACAGCCTGAAATACTTCCCTTTTTTCTTCACCCGATAATTTCAAAAAACGATTCATTGCTATTCGCACACCCTTCTTACTACGTCAAAAATCCAAGCAGCCGAGTCAGT
>JAILIC010000019.1 GCA_024695475.1 Treponema sp. | reverse complement strand
TGAGACAAAAGGAACATCAATAACTCTGCAAAATTTCTCGCAAATTTCATTGTGTCCCATATTAAACTTGTTGCACGAAATGACCTGATACAAATCTTTGAGTGAAACCTTAGATTTGCAAGAATCATTCTCAGAAATAATTCTCTTTCCCAAAGAATTGAAAAGAGCCGTTGTTTTTCCGCTGCCAGCGAAACCTATGAATACTTGTGCTTTGATTTTTATTGTTTCCATAAAACGATTATAGTACGGAGTGAGTGTCATTTTATGATAGGGTGGAAAAAAAATGTGAAAATTAAAACTTTATTTTTATTGTTTTTCTCGAAACTTGATGATTTGTAAACAAATATTAAATAGGTTCTAAGAGAACCAAGGAGTACGATATGTCAAATACAAATTATCAGGGGCAGTTCAAAAGAGAATTACAGGAACTTTTTCGGGGGTATAAAAATGTAACTCCGAAGATGGAGTCAAAATTATCTGATATGGGCTTTGTCTTTGTTAGAAGTCATCACCATTATGTATTGGAGTACATGCTTAATGGAAGAAAGTATGTATTTATTATGGCAAAAACACCAAGTGATGGAAGAACTGGATTAAATCTTGCAAGTAAGATTTGTCAGACTCTTACTCAGAATTCATTCTAAACAAAGTTTAATAGGATTAATAATTGAAACAAATGCAACCCATAATAGGAAGGCTATGGAGAAATCCATAGCCTTTATTTTTTCAAAAAAAGTGAAAAAAAAATTTCTTTTTTTCTCGAAAACCGTCTTTTTAAAGACAATAAAAAATTAAAGGGTTTCTGATTTAACAGAAACATAACAATCAGCTAGTTCCAGTTTTGGGACAAGGAGTTAATCATGGACGAAGTTTGTGAAAAACTTGCAAGTTTGGGTATACCTGCTTTGGTATTCATTGGTGCAATGAGCGCGACGGGCCTTAGTGGTGCAGCTGCTGTAACTGCAGCACTTGCAGCATTGGGACCTGGTGGTATGATTGGTGGCGTAATTACGTTAATCATGATGGGTGGTGTATTATCTGTCATCAGTCGGTACGGATATAGCGCGGTAATGATTTCTGTCTCGAAGAAAATTATGAGCAACCGGAATCTTACAAAAGAAGAAATGTGTGAGAAGATTGAGGGCATGTGGATTACAAAATCTTTGAAGGCTAGAATTAAGTCTGAAATCAACAAAGCATAATTCTTAGAAACATCATGGGGACAAATTTCTTTTTGTTCCCATATGAAAAAGACCAATTGAATAATTATAATTACCTAAGAAAAAGCCACAGGCAATAGTCTGTGGCTTTTTCTTTTTAACTATGATGGAGAAATACTTATGGAAAAGAGACTTTCAATAATTTGGAACGTGACATATAAATGTCCATGGAAATGCAAGTTTTGTGTAATGGATGCAGGAAGTTGTGGTGCTCCAAAGAAAAAAGAACTTTCTTTGGAGGAAAAACTTCAGATTTGCAGGAATATTGATATTCCTAATGTAAAAGTGGATTTATCGGGTGGAGAAGTGATGTGTGATAAAACTCATCTTACTTTAATCGATGAATTATCAAAGAAACTTGGAAAAGAGTATGTTGGAATCAGCACATCTGGATTCAAAATTGATAAAGATGAAGAAATAGCAAAGTTTCTTTCAACACGAGTTCATGATGTTGAAATGACAATGGATGCGATTCCTGGGGTTCATTATTGTTATCGAGAAGATGCATACCATGAAACTGCTGGTAATGCAGCCAAGAATCTTAAGAAGGCTGGAATATATACAGGCTTACAGACGGTTCTTACCAGAGAACATATGGAACATCAGGAACTTCTTATTGGTTTAAGAGATTTCATGGTTGAAAATAAAATCGATGAATGGAGTATAATTCGCTATTATCCTTCTGGTCGTGGAGAACATTTCAAAAACCTTGCCATGACAGAAGAAGAAAACCGTAATCTTGTAAATAAAATAAACAACATGTGTAAAGGAACGGGTATCAATCTTGATATTCATTATCTTCTTCCTGGCAGTAAGAAAGCTCACCAGTGTAGATGTGTAAAGAAGTCGATTGGTATTCTTCCAGATGGTAATGTAACTGCTTGTTTTTGGGGTCTTGATGATTCTGGTTCAATAAAAGACAGCAAGTTTTATTTAGGAAATCTTCTCGAACAGCCCCTTTCTAAAATTTTGGAAAGTAAAAATGCTATGTACTGGAAGAGTTATTGTGGCGGATGTCCGCTTTAATAGGGGGTAATGCATGGTAAATATTATTTGTAATTATTCCTTTATGTTTAGTATGTTA
>JAILIC010000123.1 GCA_024695475.1 Treponema sp. | reverse complement strand
TAACAGCTGGTGCAAGTACTCCTGATGAGCTCATTGAAGCTGTTGAAAAGAGGTTGTATTTAAAAAATAAAGAAAATATATAAAAAAATAGACAATTTGCAGATAGAGGGTTTATAACCCTTGAATATTTTAAGCATTACTTATAAAATAAAATTATGACAAGGGTGTCACAAGAGTATTACTCTTGTGACACCCTTTTTTTGTTCAAGATGATGTAATCTTGACATGTAAAAGTACCATTTATTTGATAAGGGGGAGTTTATTTATGAAACGGAGTTTTTTGTTTGCAGTTTTAACTGCTTGCGTTCTGGTTCCAGGATTGCTTGTAGGGTGTGGGGGATCATCGGGTATACCTACAGTAAAAATTGGTATTTATGAACCAGCATCAGGTGATAATGGTGCTGGTGGTAAGCAAGAAACATTAGGAGCGATCTATGCCAATGAAGTTATTCCTACTGTTGAAATTGGTGGAAAAGAGTATAAGGTTGAGCTTGTTCGTGTTGATAATGAATCATCAAATGATAAAGCAGTAACCGCAGCTAGTGAGCTCGTAAGTAAAGGTGTTTCAGTTGTATTGGGGTCTTATGGTTCTGGAGTGTCTATTGCTGCAAGTGATACATTTGCTGCTGCTGATATTCCTGCAATTGGTATAACTTGTACCAATCCACAGGTAACACTTGGTAATGATCATTATTTTAGAATTTGCTTCCTTGATCCTTTTCAAGGAACCGTTCTTGCAAAATTTGCTGTTGATAATTTTAAGGCGAAAAAAGCATATTGCTTGGCTAAGTTAGGTGATGACTATTCTGTAGGCTTGTGTAATTATTTTATTAAAGCATTTGAAGGACTTGGCGGAAAAGTCACATTTGAAACTTTCCCAGAAGGAACAAGTGATTTTGCTGCCTATGTTGCAAATGCTAAAAATACAGGAGCAGATGTATTCTTCTCTCCAGTTTCAACTGAAGCAGCTGCATTGATTATTGAGCAGGCAAATACACAGGGCATGGGTATGCCAATTTTAGCTGGTGATACTTGGGACTCAAACGTTATTCTTGGTGCAGTAAAAGGAACAAATGTAGATATCAATGTTACTACATTCTTTGCAGAAGGAAGTACAGATACTCGTGTAGCAGAGTTTGTAGAAAAATTCCGCAGCTGGATTAAAGCTGATTCTGCACGTATTACAGATAATGGTGGAAATGATATCATAGCTGCAAATCCTGTAATGTCATATGACGCATATAATGTAGCTCTTGAAGCACTTAAACTGGCTGGTAGTACTAAAGGTGCTGATATAAAAGCTGCACTTCCAAAAGTAAAGTATGAAGGAATTACCGGTTTAATTGAATTTGATCAAACTGGTGATGCAAAACGTGATGTTGCATATGTAAAACATGCTAATAATCAGACAGGTTCTTGGGAATTTGTCGCGATCCAGTCTGTAAAATAATTACATAACATTGTATTATCAAGGGATAAAAAGGATTCTCTTTTTATCCCTTTTGCTTTTGTAAAATGGTTTAAATGGGATAATTGTCTGAGTCAAGATGGTATATGTCATGTGTCTTGATGAAGTGTATTTTAAAAATTATATATGTAAGGTGGGATTTAAGAATGGATTTTTTTCATACAAATCTGCCCTATTTTCTTGCTGGGATTTCCACAGGTGGGCAATATGCGCTTATAGCCATTGGTTATACTATGGTCTATGGCATCCTACGTCTGATTAATTTTGCTCATGGCGATGTATTTATGGCTGCGGGTTTGATAATGATTTACCTGCAAACGGTATTTCCTCTGTGGATTTCTATTCCATTAATGATAGTATTAACTGTATTGTTGGGATTTATCATTGAGCGTGTTGCTTATAAACCGCTCCGTACCGCACCTCGAATGTCAGTGATGATTTCGGCAATAGGTGTCTCATATTTGATTCAAAATTTAGCATTATATGTTACTGGTGGTTTGACAAAATATTATCCATCAATTCCTTGGATTGGTGATTCTATTGAAATAGCAGGAGCAATGACTAAACGAGTGACGGTTATTACTCCTTTTTTAACAATAGCTTTAGTTGTGGCTTTGGTACTGCTTATTCGGTATACGAAAATTGGTATGGCGATGCGTGCTGTTTCTCGTGATTTTGAAACGGCTCAGCTGATGGGAATAAAGCTTGATGCAGTAATTTCTACTACATTTATTATAGGAACTTTTTTAGCTGCAGTAGGTTCCTTATTATTCTTTTCTAACTATACAGGGGTTACTCCTACAGTAGGTGCCATGCCTGGTCTCAAAGCTTTTGTCGCAGCTGTTTTTGGTGGCATCGGTTCCATACCAGGTGCGGTTATTGGTGCATTTATTATAGGAATTTGTGAAAATTTGATAAAAGGATTAGGTCTTACCACTTTTAGTGATGCCTTTACTTTTGTTTTACTTATTCTTGTTCTTATGTTTATGCCAACAGGTCTCTTTGGTGAAAAGACGACTGATAAAGTATAAGGGGCGCCTTTTATGAATACACATTCATTTATTAATACAACATTGCCAAAAGAAAAGCAAAAGAACCTGCTTATTGGATTTGGATTACTAGCGGTTGTTTTTATACTTATTGCAGTTTTAGAACAGGTTTTACCACGAACTTCGATGCTTTTTACTGTTCTAAAAAAAGGTGCTATTTATGCTCTGGTAGCAGTATCTATGAATCTATTGAATGGTTTTACAGGGTTGTTTTCACTAGGACAAGCTGGATTTATGATGATAGGCGCTTATACCTATGCAGTGTTTACCATCCCTATGGCCCAAAGGGCAGCTGTATATCAGTATTTTGAAGGCGGCTTAATACAGTTTTCGCTCCCTGTCGTTGTTGCTTTTATCTTAGCAGGACTTATAGCGGCTTTTTTTGCTTTTTTAATTGGCCTTCCTGTGCTTCACTTAAAATCTGATTATCTTGCAATAGCAACATTAGGTTTTGCAGAGATTATCCGAGCACTTTTTCAGTGGGATAAGCTTGGGGGTATCACTAATGGTTCCAATCTGTTACGTAAGTATCCCGTATTCCGATCAACACTATTCCCTTTTGCAGTATCAGGAATATGTATAGCTGTAATTGTTTTGTTGATTAATTCTACCTATGGACGTGCATTTAAAGCTATAAGAGATGATGAAGTTGCAGCTGAAGCTATGGGTATCAATCTCGCTCATCACAAGCAGTTAGCATTCGTTATTTCTTCATTTTTTGCAGGAATTTCGGGAGCTTTATTGGCAATGTTCCAGACAACAATACAGGCAAGCCAGTTTAAATCAGCAATGACCTATGAAATCCTTTTGATAGTAGTTATTGGTGGTATTGGTAGTGTTACCGGTTCTTGTATATCTTCTTTTTTATTTATAGCATGTTCGGAATGGTGGTTACGCTTTTTGGATAATGCAGATACCTTTATTGGTCCTGTTCATATTGCAATTTTCCGTCCAGGATTCCGAAAGGTTGTTTTTGCAATCGCTATCATGGCAATAGTCCTCTTTTATCATAAAGGAATAATGGGAGAAAGAGAATTTTCTGTACAAGGGGTAATAAGTGGATGTAAAAAACTGAGACTCAAATTCTCTGCTGCAAAGGAAAGGGGAAAACAATGATTGATAATGTACTTGAAATGCGGGATGTAACCATGCAGTTTGGAGGTGTCGTTGCAGTCAACTCACTTTCCCTTTCTGTTGGCAGAAATGAAATAGTATCTTTGATAGGTCCAAATGGTGCAGGTAAGACAACAGCTTTTAATGTAGTGACAGGTGTCTACGCACCTACTAATGGTGCTGTATTTTTTAATGGGCAGGAAATTGTAGAAAACTTTCCAAGGGGAAAACAAAAAAAGCTGTATGTAGGACAACAAAAAGGTAGATATTCAAAACGAATTGAACCAACTCCAGATAAAATTACCCGAATGGGAATTGCACGAACTTTCCAAAATATTCGGTTGTGGAAAAGTCAAACTGTTTTTGATAATGTTCTTATAGCAAAGCACAGTCGCCGTACTTCTAATGTTTTTACTGCTACATTTCGCTTAAATACCGAAGAAGAAAAACGACAGAGAGAAGAAGCTTCTGAGCTTTTGGATATCTTGGGCTTATATGACGTTAAAGATGAAATTTGTACATCGTTGCCGTATGGTCGTCAGCGACGTCTTGAGATAGCTCGTGCGTTAGCTACAGAGCCTCAGTTATTGTTACTTGATGAACCTGCAGCAGGTATGAATCCTCAGGAAACTGCTGAATTGACAGACTTCATTTATAAAATCCGAAAGGATTTTCGCCTTACCATATTTATGATTGAACATCATATGGATTTGGTTATGGATATATCTGACAGGATTTATGTACTTAATTTTGGAGCATTGATTGCTAGTGGCACTCCTTTAGAGATTCAGGAAAACCCTGATGTTATAGCTGCGTATTTAGGGGAAGATGACGATGCTTAATGTAAAAAATCTTGTAGTTTCTTATGGTGGCATAAAGGCGTTACGTGGTATTGATTTGGAAGTAGGCGATGGGGAGATCGTTTCTCTTATTGGTGCGAATGGGGCTGGTAAGTCAACATTGTTACGGTCAATAAGTGGATTGATAAAACCAGACTCTGGTGAAATTACTTTTGATGGTGAGCCTGTAGCTGGACAAGAAATAGCTCGCATTTGTAAAAAGGGCATTTCGCTTGTGCCAGAAGGACGGAAAGTCTTTACAGATCTTACGGTTCTTGAAAACTTAAAGATCGGTGCCTATCTTCGTAATGATAAAGCAGAAATTGCAAAAGATTTGGAATGGGTATATGAGCTGTTTCCACGTCTAAAAGAACGTAATTGGCAGTTTGCAGGAACTTTATCTGGTGGGGAACAGCAGATGCTTGCTGTTGGTCGAGCCCTTATGAGTAGACCAAAATTATTAATGATGGATGAGCCTTCTTTAGGATTAGCACCGTTAATTGTAAAACATATATTTGAGATTATTGCCGAAATTAACAAGAAAGGCGTGACAATCCTACTGGTAGAGCAAAATGCCAATCTTGCGCTCAAGGCTTCTGATCGCTCTTATGTACTTGAAACAGGGGCTATTACTTTGCACGGTACAGGTGCAGAGTTGCTTGTTAATTCGCAAGTAAGAGAAGCTTATTTAGGTAAGAAAAAGAATTAAGTATAACAACGATATCGCTCCGTTTTGAATTCAATTAGTTGAAAATATAACTGGTATCAGATATACTTCTCAATTATGAATTCAAAACGTGTAGGAATTATTGGTTCCGGAGCGTGGGGAACAGGTGTTGCTCAGGCCTTGGCTCGGGGTGGTCATGTTGTCCAAATGTATTCACATCATGATGCAGTTGCAAAATCTGTTAATGAACAACATGAGAACACAAAGTATCTTCCTGGCTATGTATTATCGCCAAAGGTAACTGTTAGTACAGATATAGCGGAAGTCGCAGATGAAAATGATTATCTCATCATTGCAAGCCCCTCCTTATATGTAATTGATAGTGTAAAAAAAATATTGAATGTACCTGCTGTTGCTCGTGGTAGAACACAAATTGGTGTTTTGACAAAAGGTTTTGTACCAACTGAAGCAGGTCCTCGGCTGATATTGGATGCATTAGAAGCATTGTTGCCTGATTACTATAAACATAATATTGCTTATATTGCAGGTCCTAGTCATGCGGAAGAAGTTGCTTTGGGTAAATTGACAGGCCTTATCACAGCGAGTGAAAATCCAAAGCTTGCAATTGACTTTAGAGAATTGCTATCTGTACCTGGATTGATGGTTTATTCCAGTTTTGATGTCATCGGTGTGCAGATTTGTGCGGCTGTCAAAAATGTTATTGCAATAGTATATGGATGTCTTGATGCCATTGCTGAGAATTCTTCAATCTTTGGGGATAACTCAGAATCATTGTTATTGGCAGCAGGTTTGAATGAGATACAGACATTTGGCTTTGCTATGGGTGCAAAATATGCAGAGACATTTACTTCAATTTCTGGGGTAGGCGATTTGGATGTTACGTGCAAAAGTAAGTATGGTCGAAACCGACGCTTTGGACGTGATATCATTACAACTGATATTTTATCGCATTTTAAAAACTTGGATGATCTTATAACACATATATCTGAGATAGGATATCTTCCAGAAGGTATTGTTGCTTGTAAATATGTACATCAGCTTGCACAGGAGCGAAATGTTCGTTTGCTCATATGCAATGGACTATACCGTATTTTGAATCGTGAAATAGAACCTGAAGATTTCCTTACAGAATTATTGATAAAGAGGTAGGAGCACTATGTTAGAAAAGATTACAAATACGTTTACCGATATTGTTCGTACAGTCAGTGGCAAATCAACTATTACAGAAAAAAATATCGAAGAAACTGTTGAAAAAATTAAGATGGCATTGCTTGAAGCTGATGTTA
>JAILIC010000117.1 GCA_024695475.1 Treponema sp. | reverse complement strand
GATTTTCTTTAATCTCTGAAGTGATTTTTTGATTGTAGAGAAGTTTGTAAGCATACCACCAAGCCAGCGGTTGTTTACATAGAACATACCACAGCGTTCAGCTTCTTTCTGAATAGCCTGCTGAGCCTGTTTTTTTGTTCCAACAAAAAGAACGGTTTTACCGGATGAAACGATTTTGCGTACTTCTTCATAGCTGTCTTTAATGGCTGTGATTGTCTTCTGCAAATCGATAATATGAATTCCATTGCGCTGAGCGAAGATATACTTCTTCATGCGAGGATCCCAACGTTTAACCTGATGACAAAAATGTACACCAGATTCAAGCAAACTTTTCATGGTTACAACTGCCATGATGCAACTCCTTCACCGGTATAGAATATCTATACCACCTGACTCTATTACACGTTACCGGTATATTATACCGGTACGGAAGATACAGAAAATATACTAAACCTACGGTCCGTATGTTTTCCGGCAAGATTAGTCTAAAATAGAATAACCTTGTTTTTTCAAAATATCATAAAGTTCAAAAATAGGCAAGCCTATGACGCAGCTATTTGTACCTTCAATTGAAGAAATAAAGCATGATGCAAGTCCTTGAATACGATATCCACCTGCAGCTCCATGCCAGTCTCCAGTATTTACAAACCATTCGATCTCTTCATCGGTCATAGGATTAAACGTAACTTTTGTAATTGCCGTTCTTGTAGTTATGGTGTGTGTCTTTCCTTTGAAAAGGGCAAGTGTTGTGATGACTGAGTGGGTCTGCCCTTGTAACGTATGTATATATTCACTGGCTTCTTCCTGTGTCTGAGGTTTGCCAAATACTTTATTATTGAAAGTGATTATTGTATCTGCTGCAAGAACCCAAGGAATTTCCTGTCGTGGCGGTAACATGTGCACGACGGCATCTAATTTTCGTAATGCAAGAATTTCCGGTACTTTTTCAGGAGGAATTGACTCGTCGACAGTTTCATCAACGTTTGGCATTATGACTTGATACGGGATTTTTAATAACTTTAGTATTTCCTGTCTGCGTGGAGAGGATGATGCTAATATAATAGGTTCCATACTTTCTTAAAACACCTTTTGCTTGACTTTTTTAATAATTATATATATCGTTTTGTACATATGAGAGATTAGCTCATTTGGATAGAGCGTTAGCCTCCGGAGCTGAAGGTGGCGGGTTCGACTCCCGCATCTCTCATTTTTTTATCGTACATAAAAAAGGCTGTCTGCTACAACAGACAGCCTTTTTTGTTGTTCTGTTCTATTTGTTAGGCGAGTGCTTAGTTCTTGCTAGAAGAACCGCTTGCCTTGAGCTTTCTGAACAAATCCATAGCTCTTGATCTTACAACAGAGTTGTAGTGATAATCACTTGCAATACTAGCAATTGAATCGAGCATAGTCTTTTTGTCCTGTACTGTTGGAGCAAGTTTTTCATATGCTGCCAACACTTCGATTGCCAAACTGTTTGTAGGTGTTAGTGTCTGGTTGTGACGGTTTGCAAAAGCGATAACATTGATAACTTCGTCATTGTTGTTGATACCAATCTCACCTAATGAACGAACTGCTGCAGTTACTACCATTGGTTCTCCATCAGCAAGAGCAATCTTTGTTAATGTATTTTTTGATTCCTCTGTGGGGACTTTTGCTAAAATGTCACAGGCCTTTGCACGTACTTGTGGAAAGTTGTTCATGAGTCTACCATTCTTTCTACTTTCAGAAGTAACACCTTCGCCTGCCAACTGATCAAGTGCTGCTGACATATCTGGTGTTATTCTGCCTTCGCTAGCTGCTTCTTCAAGCATTGTAAGTGCAACCTGTTTATTGTCTAACTCATCAGATGCTGCGAGTTCCGTAATGACAATATCTTCCATGCTGCTTAAATATTCGCTTTCGACTGTTTTTTCAGAGCGTGTTTCTGAAGCCTTTTGTGCAAATATATTAGCACAGAGAAGAGCACAACCAATGGCAAAGGTTGTTTTTAGTAATTTCATAAAAGTCCTCCGTTCAGGATTTATATAAGCAAAAATATATCCTTTCTTATTATCGGTTTATTACAGTTAAAGTCAATACTGAAAATATAAAATTATTTTAACCTTCAAGTTTTGGCAACTGAACTTTCCATGTACCGTTGTTCTTGACAAAATTATAGTAGATAACATCAGTTTCACCGTCAACCTGTACAGCCTTTACTGAAGATTCTGAAATATAGCGAATTTCATCTACATTTCTTCCTTTTCGTGAAGGAATAAATACATAACGGAAATAATCCTGCAAGCTACCGAGTGTCAGACCTTTGATTGGAAGCTGATCTGATACTTTTTTGAGTTTTTTGACGTCTCTCCAGTAGGTGATGGAGTTTTTGTCAACATGTTTGTACCAAGTGCTAAAATCCTGTTTGTTGATAGCCTGTGAGAGCTCTTCAATTATAGCCATTATTTGTTTTTTATCCTCTTGGAAGACATCTATGGTAATGGTAGAGCCGTCTGCCAAAGCACTGATTGAGCGGTTGTATTCTGCATCAAGATCATTCTGAGGAGCTTCTGTAATTTCTGGAATAACGATGTTTTCTACTTCTTCGGTAGGTTCTTGTACAACTTCCTTTTCAGGAGTCTCAGTTGGTGTTGATACACATGCATTTAAAACGAGAACGAATAATGTTGTAAAAATGAATTTAATTAAAATATTATAACGCATGTCACTATGATACTACGCTTGTGGGTTTTCGTCAAACCTGTTAGTATGAAGCCATGACAACTGCAGTTCTCCCTGGATCGTTTGATCCACCAACATATGGACATTTGAGTATTATAAAGCGGGCAAGCCGTCTGTTTGATTCTATAGATGTGTTGATCGCTGTTAATCCTGGTAAAAATTATATGTTTACCGCTGAAGAGCGTATTGAAATGCTCACGGCCTTGGTTGGTGATTATCCAAATGTACAAATACATACCTGTGATCATCTTGTTGTAGATTATGCAAAAAAAATTGGTGCTAAAGTATTACTGCGAGGTGTACGTAATACCAATGATTTTGGTTATGAGTTGGATTTGTCAATGATGAATCATGCACTTAATAATGAAGTTGATACAATCTTCATACCAACTGAGCAGCAATATGTTATTGTAAAATCGAGCTCAATCAAGGAATTGGCACAATTTGGCGGGGATATCTCTGGTATGGTTCCTCCTATAGTAGCCGATGCATTGCATAAAAAGTTTTCGATACGTAAATGACATTTTTTGTAAAAGTGTTTGACAAAACAATATTTCTGGGTATAATGGATTGACACTCAGGTTATTTCTGTTGTAGGATTGACCTGTTATATCAGTATATATATTTATAGCGAGGTTATATATGGCAGTACCTAGAGCGAAAACTTCAAAAGCCGTTACCCGGAGACGCCGGGGTGTAAATATGCATCTTGCCACACCACAGCTTGTTGCTTGTGGAAATTGTGGTAACTTGATAATGCCACACCACGTATGTCCGAAATGCGGTTTTTACCGTGGCCGTCAGGTTGTTACACCAGAAAGCAACGGTTAATCCTTAAGGAGAATAAAATGGACGAATTGTTTGAAAAAATCCAGAAACTCATTTCAGAGAAACTGGGAATCGAAGAAAGCAAGATTGCACTGGATTCTTCTTTCCGTGGAGATCTTGGTGCAGACAGCTTGGACACATACGAATTGGTTTATGCAATTGAAGAGGAATTGAAAGTAACTATTCCTGATGAAAAAGCAAATGAATTTGAAACAGTTCGTGATGCATATGATTTCATCAAAGCTGAAATGGCTAAACAGGGTAAATAAGTAGTAATACTTATTTGGGGAAAAACACAGATGAAACATCTGTGTTTTTTTTATTTTAAAATATTTCATTTTTGTTCTATACTATATTGTATGCGTCGTATTAGTTCTTTATTTTCATCGTCGACATCTATATCACCGGAAAGAATTAAAAAGCTCGAAGCTTTTTGCAAACCATTAGGTTTAAAGTTTAAAAGTTATGAACTATTGGATTTAGCTTTTCATCATCGTTCTTATTCTAATGAGAATGCGGCTCATAAGCGTCTTAATAATGAGCGTCTTGAGTTTTTAGGTGACTCTGTATTAGGTGTCGCAGCTGCCACTTTTTTATATGAAGATATGAAAAATAATCAGGAAGGCGATTTAGCTAAAATTAAGGCAGTCGTTGTTTCTGAAAAGACCTTGGCTCCTATTGGCATGAAGTTTGGTATTAATAATATGCTGATACTGGGGCATGGAGAGGAAATGAGCGGTGGTAGGGTAAAGCCTGCGATTATTGCTGACTGCATGGAAGCTATAATTGGAGCTTATTATCTCGACTCAGGTTATGCTGCCGCTGAAAAGTATATTCTCTCTTTTTTGGTTCCTGAAATTAGAAAAGTACAGCAAGATAAGGGAGTTAAGGATTATAAGACTCTGTTGCAGGAATTGTACCAAAAAAAATACAAGCAGTGCCCTCGATATGAACTGGTAAGCCGTACCGGTCCTGATCATGATCAAACATTTAATATGGTCGTACATCTCAATGTTGCTACTTATGGTCCTTGCTCCGGTAAGAGTAAAAAAGAAGCCGAACAGAATGTGGCACATATGGCGTGGGAAGCTCTGACCGGCAAGGAGTAAAAGCAGTAGATTTTATTCGTATCTGGCGCGTTCTCCACCAATCAGCTTTGGTCTGCTCCAAGCGGCAACGACATGTGCTTTGCCTAAACAGTCGGGGTGGAGGTGTACGGGAACAGCAACATCTTTTAGGTGCATTCCTATAAGCGTGTCACCAATATCAAGACCTGCAGAGGCTTTTATATGTTCAACAACGACACTGTTTTCAAATCCATGATATGCAGCTGTTGCAAGTGAGCCACCGCCATGCAGCCAAGGTACTACAGAAACAGGTTCATATCTGTAGTAGTCTGCACAGGATTGTTCTATTACTAATGCTCTATTTAGGTGTTCGCAACACTGACAGGCCAGATATATATTCTTTTGTGTAAGCACTTCGTGAGCGGTCTCAAAGATAGCTTTGCCGACTTCTTCGCTTGAGTTTTTTCCGATGGTGCCTCCGACAACTTCACTGGATGAACAGCCTATGACAAATAGTGAATGAGGTTTTTGTGGATGTTCCTGCAAAAAAGTTTCTAATAATGTTTTTAGTTGTGTTTTAATTTCTTCAATTTTTAGTTCCATAGCAATGAGCTCCGAGCCGACTGATATTATAAAAGAGTATAGCAAAATTTTTATATGAATGGCAAATATAGTTAAAAAAGGGGGATTCAATTAATGGATACAAGCAACCTTGAAAACGGTGACTTACTTTTTATGCGTGACAACTCTGAATTCTCTAAAGCAATCATTGAGACTACAAAAGAATACAGTCATGTTGGAATCTTTTTTGATGGTATGATTTATCATGCTTCGAGAAAATATGGGGTAACAAAACAGAAACTGGCTGGATTTTTAAGTGAAGGTAACTGGAATGTAGATGTTTACAGATACCCTGAAATTGATTGTGAGATTGTACGAGAGCAAGCTGAGAAATATCTAGGTAGAGAATATAATCACAGTTTTTATCCTGGAAATGATAAATTTTATTGCTCACAATACATTGCAGAAATACTTCCGATTTTTGATTGGGTTCCTATGAAGTTTAATGATGATGTTAATGAAGTTTCTGATTATTGGAAGAAATATTATGATGAGCTTGGGCTTGATGTTCCTGTAGGTGTGCCTGGAACAAATCCAAGTCAGATTTCTAAATGCAAGAAAATCAAGTTGATTGGAAAACTAAAACAGAATATGAAAAACAGTCAGTAAATTTGTGAAAAAGAATTGTGAATATAATCATTATCACAAATATAGAACCTGGAGAATGCATAAATGGAAATAAGAAATTCAAAAAGTAGTGATATTCTAGATATTTTAAAACTTTATGAAAATGCCAGAGTTTTTATGGCTCAGAATGGTAATGCAAGTCAATGGGGAACTACTTATCCATCTAAAGAATTGATTGAAGCTGATATAGGGGCTAGAAAGAGTTATGTCTGTCTTCATGCAGGAAAAATTGTTGCTACCTTTTATTTTGCTATAGAAGATGAACCTACGTATGCAAAAATTAATGGTGCATGGTTGAATAATTTAGCTTATGGTGTTGTTCATCGTGTTGCTTCTGATGGCGTTACTAAAGGAGCGGGAACATTCTGTATACAATGGGCAATGAGCCAAATTGATAACATAAAAATTGATACTCACCAGAATAATAAACCAATGCAGAATTTGCTTGAAAAACTAGGATTTGTCCGATGCGGAATAATTAATGTAGATGATGGTAGTGAAAGAATTGCTTTTCAACGATACAGTCCGTCGTAATAGAATGTGTTTACCGAGATAGTTTTTTTGCATTCTGTACAGTGCTTACAAGCTCGTAGCTTTTTTTTGTCAGTTGGCACAATTTTTCAAAATCGGTAACGGCAGTGAGTACGACTGTAATCCAGTGTTTTTTGTTCATATGCAAAGCTGGAAAGATTGATTTTTTGTCGATGAGATTTGATATGTCCTCTTGTGAAGCCTTTAGGTTTACTCCCCAAAGTTCCTCATCGCCTGAGAGTCCAAGCTGGCGGTATTTTATTTTCATTACAAGTGCAAACCATTTTTGATTTGCACTGCGAAAGACAAAAGAGTTTTGTGCGTCATCTGGCCATGGATAGTCTGGTTCAACTCCAAACTGACTTTTTATCCATGCGATATAATCATCCTTTAAATCATTGGTTTCAAAACATTTTGATTTAATGTTATCAATGAGCTGTTTGACTTCTTCTCGTAATGATGTTACAAAAGCACCGTGGGCATTTGGCATGTCAAAAAGTGCATATTTTTCGCTGGTTACAGAATCAAAAAGATGGACGGTGAGGGTTGATTTGCTAAGGGAAAGTGATATTTCTGCATTAAATTTACCGTTGGAAATTAATGCATGCATTGTGTAAGTCTCACCGTCGGCTGTTGTAAAGCCAGCTGCTTTTATAGAATCCTTTTTGATTTTTGCTGAATGAAAAATGTAGCTGTAATCCATATTTTACTTAAACTATAAGACAACCAATGAAGTAAAAATCATATATATGTCCTGAGTTCATTTATCTAGTGAGATCTTTTACCCACTTGTATTTTCTATAATGCACTATAACCCAAGGAATTTTACCAACTTCGTCCAAGCAGGTACAGGCATACACAATCAAGGCTGGCCAATGAAAGACAAATGTGCCTAAAAAGGCTAGGGGAACAGCAATACCCCACATGGTCACTGCCAAACTGTACATATCAAACAAAGTATCCCCGCCACAATCAAATATACCATTAATCAAAATTGAATTTATAGCTCTGCCTATCATATAAAATGACATGATGAGCATCATGCCTTTTAATGCTTTTTGTGCATCTGGAGTGAGCGTTATATAATGTAAAACAATTGGGGTTGATATCAACATAAGTAAGGTTGATACAAGACCACATATAATTGCAATAATAAATAACCGATCACCGTAGCATTTTCCTTTTTCGAGCTGGCCAGCACCTAATTCGTTACCGACCACAATTCCGGCTCCTGTTGCAAGACCATTACACAGACAGCATACAAGGTCGCGTACTACAGAGGCTATCGAATTTGCTGCTGCAGGATCTTTTCCCAAGTGGCCCATAAATGCAGTATACGAAGTGAAGCCAATGCCCCAAACTAAGTGCGCTCCCAGCAATGGTAACATACACTTAATAAAATCCTGAAGGAGCAGAGAATGCCGTCTTAGTAAATCAGTAGGTGAAAAACGTGTTTTATTGAGATGGTAAAAAACTGCCAGACAAGAGATTAGTTCTATAATACGTGCAATGAGCGTTGCTGTTGCTGCTCCTTGCGCACCTAGTTCTGGTAATCCTAAAAGACCAAAAATAAGCAATGCGTTGAGGATAATATTAAGAACAACAGTCAGCGAACTGATAATTGCTACTGTATGGGCATAATCGGTTACCTTTAAGATAACCAGTATAATCTGTGAAAGGCCAGTTAAAAGATACGAATAGGAGGCGATTTTTAAATATTGTATTCCTATTTCAATAAGGACAGGCTCGTTTGTAAAGATATGCATTAATAATTCTGGAAAAAATCGGCAGGCAATAAAAAAGCACAACGAAACAAAAAAAGCAAACTTTAATCCCAGTGAAAATAAATAATTAAGAGATGCATGATCCTTTTTGCCCCAATACTGTGCACCGAGAATGGTTGTTGTAAAAATAATACCGCCTAAAAATAAATTTTGGACAAATTGTATTTGGGTTGCCAGTGATACTGCGGTCATTGCATTTTGATCACCGTGTCCTAACATAAAAGCGTCTGATGCTGCTACTAAAGCTAGCATGAGGCTTTGGAGGGCTATAGGCAATGAGATATGTGCTAATTTTTTATAAAATGTTTTGTCAGAAAAAAGATCCAGCTTCATATATAATTTTGATTATACCGAAAGGTTTAAAGTATTTGAAGCAGAAAAAAAATTGCTGGTACAGTAATTGGTTTTCTTCTGACATTTTTCCGCTTTCCTTGAGGTATCTGGCTCTTTCTGCCAGAATTTTATTTTTCATGTCATCGGCCTTTTTGCAATGAAAGTCATGCATCAGGTCGCCAAGCGGGTCATTTCCTCTATATGTTCCATTCACATAGATGATGTGACTTTCATCTCCGAATGGTACATTACATTCTTCTACAATACGGTTATACGAACGTCTAGACAATCGCTACACAAAGCCCCTGATTATGCAGTTTTCAGTCTTTTTTCCAAGTCTGGAAAAAGTAGAAACTCACATAATTTACGTCTAAATCCTTGTAAAATAAGCATTTGGACATAAAAAAAAAGCTCGTTCCGAGTAACGAGCTTTTTACAGCGGTAGAAGGGAGTCGAACCCTCGTCTTCAGCTTGGAAGGCTGAGATAATGAGCCGTTATATGACTACCGCAAGTGATGTATATATACTATAAAAATCGAAAAAAAATGTCAATACCTTTCTGGGTAAGATTCTAAAAAATTTGCAGAAAGTGAATTACTTATTGTCTGACGTGTCAATAACGTTTCTTTTGCACAGGCGAGACCATAATGAATACAACGTTTGACAGGTTTTTGTGACAAAAAGCCCATTAAAAATCCAGAAGCAAATGCATCTCCCGCACCAATGGTGTCTACGATTTGCGATGGTGTATATGGTGGCTCAATCCAAGTTTCAGAACCGATACGCACGAGTACGCCTCGCTCGCCAAAGGTTATGATGAAATTGCGTAATCCTATTTTTTGGAATGCATTTGCGGTTTGAATATCAGGTACTGGCTCAAATCCTAAAATGGCAGCTGCTTCAAATTCATTACAGGCAAAGAGGTCGATGTAGGGAGCCCATTTTATAGATTTATTTGCAATGTCTGGAGCAGTTGCATTTTGAAAAACAAATAGCTTTGGGTGTACTTTTTTGTATTCATAAAATCCTTCGAGGGTTTCTTCTGTAGGATTAGAATCCATAACCAGAGCGGTTACCTTTTCGTTTGTTATATAGTCAAGTATTGTTTTGTCGCAGGTTATTTCTCTAAGGATATTGGTACAATAGATGCAGGATGCACTATGACCTGCTGATGCCATGACTGAAAATAAAGCTGTTTTACGCTCTTTGCTTGTTTTTAGGAGGGTTGTATCGATGTTTTCTTGTTCTAAACCACGACGCAGATAATCGCCAAAGATGTCATTACCAATTACAGATACAATTGCAGTTTTTAATCCTAAATGTTTTAGATTTATTGCCATTCCTCTGGCAACACCACCAGGAACAAGATCGATGGAACCGTCACGGTATGCTTCTGTTCCATCTTCTTCAGGGCTGTAGGCTTTTATATCTACTGATACATTGCCAACACAGACTACTTTGTGTGTAAAATGATTTAACTCGGGCATTCCAAAGATAATATCCCCAGATTAACTCATTGTCAACATTTTTTTTTTAGTATAAGATTTGCCAATAGGATAAGGAAAATACAATGATTAAGAAATTGACTGAAAAAATAGTTTGTGTACTTGGCTTACTTTTATTGAGTGTTTCATGTTCCCAAAATACTAAGAGTGGAACAGTAAATGATACTGTTCGTATTAATATTAGTTCTGACATTGATAGTATGGACCCGTGGAAATCAGCCGCCGCTGATACCATTTCTATTTTTAGAAATGTATTTGAAGGTTTGTTGAAGCCTGCTGTTACTTCTGGTGATATGGAATGTGCTATTGCAGAGTCTTATGAAATATCTGATGACTATCTGACCTATACCTTTCATTTGACACATGGCGTTACGTTTCATAATGGTACAGCTTTAACTAGTAAAGATGTCTTATATACATATGAGCATCTGGCAGGTTTGCATGGTTGTGAGGCAGTTTCTGCCAAGTATGGCTTTATAGCAGATGTTGCCGCTCCAGATGATTATACTTTTGTCGTAACATTAAAAAATCCAGATCCTTTTCAGGCTGCACAATTTGATGCTGCTATAGTACCTGTTGGGTATGATAAGCAAGCTACGGATCCTATTGGTGCTGGTCCGTATCGCTTTGATTCATATGTTCCTGGTCAAAAAATTGTTTTTTCCCGTTATGACGGATACTATAAAAAAGATGCACTGCCTAAGATTGCTACTGTTGAAGTATATATTATGACTAGTACTGCAAGTGTTATTGCTGCCTTAAAATCAAATCAGCTTGATATTGCTTATTTTATCAATGGTAGTGATGCAGTTGCTTTGAAAAACTCATTTACGATTTTGACACAGCCACAAAATATGGTACAGCTGTTTGGTTTAAATAATAAAGTTCCTGCTTTGAGTGATAAGCGGGTACGGCAGGCTATTACGTATGCTATTAACAAGAAAGATATTATAGACGGAGTATGGAATGGATATGCAACAGAACTGTATTCCAACTTTAGTCCTGTCATGTCTGATTTTTATAATGACACATTATCATCATTGTATTCTGTTGATGTTGCAAAAGCTAAAAGCCTTTTGGAGCAGGCTGGATATGCAAATGGTTTTTCATTGACCATTACCGTGCCTTCTAATTATGAGCCACATGTTTCTGCGGCTCAAATTATTGTAAGTCAGTTGCACGCTGTTGGAATTGATGCAAAGATTGAGTCTGTTGATTGGGCAACATGGCTTGATAAGGTGTATACCAAGGCTGATTATGAAGCAACCGTCATTGCTTTTGTTGGTAAACAGGATCCTCATGAGATTTTAGGACGTTATACAACAGGGTATAAACGTAATTTTATTTGTTATAGCAATCCTGAATATGATGCTTGTATAAAAGCTGGTCTGCTTGAAAAGAGCAAAGAAAAGCGGGCTTTTTATTATAAAGAAGCTCAACGTATTTTGGCAGAAGATGCTGCTTCTGTATATATTTGTGACCCTAACTTGATTAATGCAACTCGCAAGGATTTGCATGGTTATCAGTTTTATCCGATAACCTTTATAGATTTTAGTACTTTGTACTACGAATGAACTTTTATATACGAAAGATAGTAAGCTTTTTAGTTACTTTAATAGTTATCAGCATTCTCACCTTTGTTGTTTTTCAGGTATTGCCTGGAGATCCTGCATTGACTATTCTTGGTGTGGATGCTGATGATGTACAGCTTTTGGCTTTACAAAAGACATCTGATATAAAGGCGAATCCTTTTGCTAGCTTTATAACCTGGATTGTTGGTGTGTTTCATGGCGATATGGGGGTATCATATCGTTATCAGGTTCCTGTACTTTCTATCGTGTCCCCATGTGCTGTGGTTACCTTACAATTAGCACTATTTGTGATTATAATAACTGTTGTATTAGGATTACCATTAGGCATTTTACTTGCTTTATTTGATGATGCTCCTTTTTCATCTTTGTTTTCTTCGTTTATACAAATTGGTATTTCGCTTCCATCGTTTTGTGTATCGATTGTTTTTATTGTTATTTTTTCTGTGATATTGCAATTGTTTCCGTCGATGGGATATGTGCCTTGGCATCAAGATCCTGGGTTGTGTCTAAGATCGCTCTTTTTGCCTGCTGTTTCACTTGCATTTGGAACGACAGGAACGGTTATCAGGTATGTGCGTTCTAGTTTTGTACGTCAATTTCATAAAGATTATATTAGAACCGCTAAAGGAAAAGGTGTTCCTTTTTATTCAATAGTATTTGTTCATGCTTTGAGAAATGCCTTAATTCCTGTATTGACTATATTAGGTATGTTGGTTGCTGAAATATTAGGTGGTAGTATTTTAGTTGAAAATATTTTTTCATTGCCGGGAGTAGGTAAACTGCTTTCGGACTCAGTACAGTCTCGCGATTTTCCGTTGATACAGACCCTTGTACTGTACTTATCAGTTATTGTTGTCATATGCAATTTTATTATTGATATGATTTATTCGATTATTGATCCAAGGATAAGACGGTAATGAATACGTATTTGTCTAATAAAAAATTTGTTGCAGGTAGTGTTATTGTCTTTTCTTTTTTTGCTGTTACGCTGATAGGGTTGTTTGTATTGCCGTATGATCCACTTGCTATTGATATTCCCCATAAGCTTTCGTTTTTTTCATCAGTGCATTGGTTGGGTACTGATGGTTTAGGACGGGATATGTTAAGTCGTATTTTATATGGCAATAGAATTTCTTTTTTTATTGGACTGGGCTCTTCATTTATTGGTTTTTTTATCGGTTGCTTTATCGGGGCTATTGGTGGTTGGTATGGGGGAATTCTTGATGAATGTGTGTCTAAGGTAATAGATATTCTTATGGCTTTTCCTGGAATATTGTTGGCTTTAGTTTTTGTCTCGTTATGCGGATCATCATTATTAAGTACGGTTTGTGCACTGGGCATTATGAGTATTCCTCGTTTTGCTCGTATATCACGTGGTGCTTTTATGGAATACCGACATTCATATATGGTTATGGCATCGCAGGCGCGCGGAGCTAGTGTATGGAGAATTATTTTTGTTCATATCATTCCTAATATAACTTCTGAGCTTATTGTTACCTTTACTTTGACTTTTGCCTATGCAGTAATGAGCGAAGCTGGATTAAGTTATTTAGGACTTGGTGTACAGCCTCCGTTGCCAAGTTTTGGTCGCATGTTGAATGAAGGACAGGGATATATTTTTACAGCACCTTGGGTTATATTGATACCATGCCTTTTTTTGTCTTTACCGATTATTGGTTTGACATTAATTAGTGATAGTATTACGGCTATAAGAGATGCACGTAAACGATAACAGCATGATTGATTCTAATCCTATTTTACAAGTTGATAATTTGTCTCTCTCATTTTATATAAAATCACGATATGCTAAAGCTGTAGATTCTGTTTCGTTTGCCTTACATAAGGGCGAAATGGTTGCCTTGGTAGGGGAATCTGGATGCGGAAAAACAATGACATCATTGTGTATTATGGGTTTACAGCCCCGTAATGCTAAAGTTGAAGGTTCGGTGTTTTGTGCTGGTAATGATGTATTGCGTTTTTCAGAAAAGAGATGGATGGAGTATCGCGGAAAAAAAATAGCGATGATTTTTCAAGAGCCTTTGTCTGCTTTAAATCCCTTGCTCCCTGTTGGTTTTCAAATAGCCGAGGCAGGTATGGTACATGGAATGCATAAGCGTAGTGCTAAAGAAAAAGCATTGGATTTGATGGCCCAAGTAGGCTTGCCACATCCTAAGCAATTGTATGAAGCATATCCGTATCAATTATCAGGAGGACAACGACAGCGAATTATTATAGCTTCGGCTTTGATGAATGATCCAGATATTCTTATTGCTGATGAACCGACTAGTTCGTTGGATGTGACTATACAAGCTCAGATTATGGCAATTTTGGCAGATTTACACAAAAAAACTGATACTGCATTGCTTTTGATATCTCATGATATGGATTTGGTAAAAGAGTCGTGTGATCGGATGTATATTATGTATGCTGGCAGGATTATTGAGTCTGGTACGGTATCTGATATTTTTTTGCATCCGTTGCATCCATATACGCAAGGTTTATTGCGTGCTATTCCTTCTGGTTTTGCTGCAGAAACGCAACAGTTGCAGGGAATACCGGGAGTTGTTCCTAGTATTGAATCACGACAGTATGACTGCTGCCTGTTTTATGAACGATGTACTTGTCATAAACCTCTCTGTCAAAGTGCTGTACCTGATATGCTTACTATGCATGCTGCTCATAGTGCTCATTGTGTTGCATGTCATGCTGTTGATTATAAGGAATCGTTATGAAATCTGATGATGTATTGTTGCACTGTGTAGATCTCTGTGGATCATATCAGAATCCTAAGCGTGGAAAAATAATAGCAGTTAATAACGTCTCTTTACAAATACACAAAAACGAAACGGTAGGTCTTGTAGGAGAGTCTGGTTGTGGAAAATCAACACTGTCAAGATTATTGTTGCGTTTGCAAAAGGCAGATTCTGGATCTGTCTTTTTTGAGCAGACTGATGTGTTACGGGCTTCGTCAACGAAGTTGCATAAAATACGTCAGTATATGCAAGTTGTTTTTCAAGATCCCTATTCCTCGTTAGATCCTGTCATGAAGATTGGTTTGCAAATACGCGAAGGGCTTGATATTTATCATAAGGAGCTTTCAAAAGAGCAACGTATTATGATGGTGCATGAGATCTTGCAACAGGTAGGATTGAAAGAGAGCCATTATAATCGATTTCCGTCAAGTCTATCAGGGGGGCAGTTACAACGTGTTGCAATTGCACAGGCTCTTATTATGCGTCCCCGTTTTATTATTTGTGATGAACCTGTATCTGCTTTGGATGTATCCGTACAGGCTCAAATTCTTAATCTTTTAAAATCTTTGCAGGAGTCTTCTGAGGTCGCCTATCTTTTTATTAGCCATAATATTCGAGTTGTGTATTATATGGCTGATACAATTGCAGTAATGTATGCTGGTTGTATCTTGGAATTTGGTAATGCACGTGCTGTTGCTGAAACTCCTTTACATCCATATACAAGAGCTTTGCATCGATCATTGATTTTGGAAGGGGATACTACCTCGACCTTGTTTATCGAAAATGGCTGTTCGTTTGCTCCTCGATGTCCATTTAAGAAAGCTATTTGTTTGCAGCAAAAACCGAAGTTGAAATCTTTTGGTGATAATCATTATTGTGCTTGTCATTTTGCAGGTACTATCTGATGATGTTGCTAAAAAAATATATCTTGCATTCATGCACATTTACTTGTTATACTTTTTGGTATGAGTGATGAAAGTGTCTATGTTCGTCCTACGTGGGATGAATATTTTATGGAAGTGTGTCGTACCGTTGCAAAACGGGCAACTTGTGATAGGGGACGCTCGGGCTGTGTAATTGCCAGAGATAATCAGATACTGGTAACAGGATATGTTGGATCTCCCTCAGGGTTACCTCATTGTGATGAAGTTGGTCATCTTATGAAAAAGATGATACATTCTGATGGTACCATTTCGCAGCATTGTGTACGTACTGTTCATGCAGAACAAAATGCTATCTGTCAGGCTGCAAAAAGAGGTATTTCAATTG
This sequence comes from Treponema sp., assembly GCA_024695475.1. Lineage (GTDB taxonomy): Bacteria > Spirochaetota > Spirochaetia > Treponematales > Treponemataceae > Treponema_D. The sequence continues at coordinate 2,735 of JAILIC010000117.1, read as the reverse complement.
ATGGTGCTACCTTATATTGTAAAATGACACCTTGCCGTACTTGTGCAATGTTAATTATAAATTGTGGCATTAAACGTGTTGTATGTGAAATGCATTATCATGATGAAGCTGATTCGTTGGAGATGTTTAAGGAAGCTGGTATTCCGATAGAACATCTTAATGATCAAACCCAAATGTATAAGAATATGTAAAAAAAAGCAGAATTCGTACTATGAATTCTGCTTTTTTTATGAACAAATCGATAACTTGTTTGCTTTATTTATTTTGAAAGATTTGCTTCAAGCCAGGCTTTGAACTGCTCGTAATTGTTGTCCATTGGTACTGCGTTGTCTGGTAATGACATGACTTTGAGCAGACGATCTGGCATAGGTGGCTCTTTACCGATGGCTTGAGAAACGGTTGCACCAAACTTTGCAGGTGAGGCGGTTTCCAATATGATACCGACAGCCTGTTTGTTTTTGACTGCAGAAGCCCATTGTGGAATATTTGGTGTTAAACCTGGTTTTGTATAATCACCAGCTTTGCCTTCCATGAGGTTTTCCATAGAACCATTTCTGATATCTGACCATGCTTGCCAACCAATAGATCCATGTGGATCTAAGATATATCCAGTTTTGATAAAACAGTCATTCATGGCTTTAAGGATACCATCATTGTCTAACCAATAAGATGCAAACAGTTGTTTAACTTCGTTGAGGCTATACATTGCTGCAATTCGTTCATAATTACTAGGAGCACCAACATCCATTGCATTTGCAAGTGTTGCTACTGATGGGCGAGCATTGTAGTTGCCTGTTGCAATCCAGTCTGGGACTGTATGATTGCTGTTTGTTGCTGCTACAAAACCGATAATTGGTGCTCCCATTTCTCGTGCGATGAGACCTGATGTTAAGTTACCAAAATTGCCGGATGGAACAACTGCAATAATTGCTGGATTTTCAATCTTATTATCATGAGAGCATCTGTTGCGTACAACAAGTGATGAGTACATATAATAAAAGCTCTGTGGCAACAGACGGGATATGTTAATCGAATTTGCAGAAGATAACCGGAATTTTTTACGCAGATCTCCATCGGTAAATGCTGTTTTTACGAGTTTTTGACAATCATCAAAAGTTCCTTTTACTTTTAAGGCACGGACGTTGCCAGTAAAAGTTGATAATTGCTTTTCTTGTAATGGACTGATTTTTCCATCTGGATACAAAATGGTTACATCAAGACCTTCTACATTGTGAAAAGCACTTCCTACTGCACTTCCTGTATCACCTGATGTTGCAACAAGAATATGCAATGTGCCATTTTCTTTTTTGTTAAAGTATGACATGACACGTGCCATAAAGCGTGCCCCAAAGTCTTTGAATGCACAAGTTGGACCATGAAAAAGTTCCAGCACATATGATACGGTATCAACAGGAACTACTTTAGAGATAAATGGGTATGCATCCTGAATGATGTGTATAAGATCTTCATCCGGAATTTCGCCTTCAACATAGGGTTTTGCCATTGTAAATGCAATCTCTCTAAATGAAGGCTCTGTGTTTTTGTTGATGAGGGCAGAATCGATTTTTGGATAGCTTATCGGAATGTAAAGCCCGCCAGTTGCTGAGTTCATTCCGCTCATGACTGCTGTTCTAAAATCGACCTGTACGTTTTTATCTCGTGTGTCTGTATATATCATAAACTCTTCCTTTTGATATAGATTTACATACCGTATATGACAGCTTGAGCTATCTCTTTTGTCAATGTGTCTCGTGCTGTATCAATGAGCTGCCATTGAGTTTGCGCGGTGACAGTTACAGAACGCTTTGTTGCATAAAGCTGGTTACCAGTTTTCATTTCGAGACAATAGATATCGCCTGTCAATGTACAAGTATAACCATCTGCTGTCTTCTGAATTGCGTTTTCATAACTGATTGTTCCGTAAATGAGGAACCCTACAGAGTTTCCGACAAGCTTATGTGCAGCTTCGTATACAGCCTGTTGATTTCCTGTTTTTATTTGTCGATTAAAATCTGCATTACCGACATTGTAAAAACCATTATTTAACAGGTGTTTAAGTAGTTTTGATGATGAAGGAGAACCACTTGCATCTGAATCAACTAAACATAATATGCCACCTTTACCAATATAGTCTGTTGAAACTTTATATGGTGCTTTTACAGACATTGCAGCAACTTCTTTTAGTATCTGTGGATCTGATGTGTGAACAGCTGGTTGAAAGGTTATTTCACTGTCAAAAGAATACGTTGGAATCTCTGGCATAAATGAAATGGCACCATTGCTGTCTGTTACTGCTGTTGTTGTTGCAAAGGTAATGCTGTCGCCATCGCGTGAAACTGGATAAGATATGGATACTTCATATCCAGGTACGGGAGCATTGTTATGTAAAACGTTTATAGAATATGGTTTTGAAAAAGTTTTTTTCTTTGTTGTTGATTTTGGTGATGAGCTAACTATTAATGTAATGTCGGCATTATCTACTAAAAACTGTTCAAAAGGTGATGGGGTAGGTTCCTCTATCACTGTTGTTTCTTGAGAGTCTATAGATGTAGTGTCCTGTAGATTTTGTTTTTCCTTTACGCTCGTTCCTGTTGTTTGACATGATGCAAAAAGAACTGCAATTCCTGCAAATGCTACAACACTATGTATATTAGTTTTCATTTTTTTCCCTTATTAGTATTTTGATTTTTTATAGGATTCATAAAATTATAGTGCAAAATACGAGCGCTTTCAAG